>NZ_JBTNDU010000021.1:0-63645 GCF_054510835.1 Arthrobacter sp. TmT3-37
AACAAGGGAGGGGAAAAAAGAAAGCGGTGAGGGTGGAGCACCCGGGCGTGGAAAACCCACGGGTTGAAACCCTGGGGGTCCGCGCCGTCCCTGCACCGGATCCATCCCCGCCTGCGCCCCAGATTCTCCTTGCACCAGCGGGCCGCCGGTGCAAAGGATGGAGCATGGACTTCACACCGAGCAAGGCAATCGTCACCGGCTCCGATTCCGGCATCGGCCGGGCCACGGCCATCGCCCTCGCAGCGGCGGGCTGCGACGTCGGCGTCACCTGGCACTCCGATCAGGAGGGCGCCGAGGAGACCGCACGACTGGTCCGGGAGAAGGGCGTCCGCGCCGCCGTCGCGCAACTCGACACCACCGATGCACCCGCCTGCGGGGACGTGGTGGACCGGCTCGCCGGCGAACTCGGCGGCCTCGACGTCTTCGTCAACAACGCGGGCGTCAACGGCGGCACCCTGTTCCTGGAGACGGACTGGGACACCTGGCGTGGAACCCTGGGCGCGAACCTCGACGGCGCCTTCGTCTGCATCCAGCGCGCCGCGCGCCACATGGTCGATGGCGGCAGGGGTGGGCGCATCATCGGCGTCACCAGTGTCCACCAGGAGCAGCCGCGCGTGGGTTCGGCCGCCTACGACGCCTCCAAGCACGGGCTCGGCGGTCTCCTCCGGACGATCGCCCTCGAACTGGCGGACCGGGGCATCACGGCCAATGCGGTCCTGCCCGGCGAGATCAACACCCCGATGAACGACTCGGCCGAGGAGGACCCGCACACCATGGACCGCCCCGGCATCCCCCTGGGCCGGCCCGGCGCTCCCGAGGAGATCGCCGCCGTCGTCGCCTTCCTGGCCTCGGGAGCGGCCAGTTACGTCAACGGCGCCTCCTTCGTGGTGGACGGCGGGATGCTCCTCATGGGACCGCAGGCGGGATCCCATCTCCGAAGCGGGGAATGGCGCAGCCTCTGACCCCGCCGGGGCCGGCGCTCCAGCCTTCAGCGCGCGTTCACCCCGCGTTCAGGACGGCCGACTAGCGTGGGGACCCCGCCCCTCCCCGAAAGGCCCGCACCATGGATGCCTCCCCCGTCCTTCCCGATCCCGACCACCAGGACTGGTCCGGCATCACGCGCGGTGACGACGTCACCCTCCAGCACGCCACCGGGACGCAGCTCCGGGGTGTGCTGGACATGAGGACCGATGACGCATCGGTGCTGTGGATCCGGCTGCACGACGGCGGCGGGCGGCGGCTCGTGCACCGGGCAGACGGGTACCGCCTGCGTCGCGGGTGACCCGGCCCGCCCGGGATCGGCCCCTTCATCCGCTGTTCACCTTGGGTTCACCTTTTCGTCACCTGTAACGTTGCTCCGGTGAGAAAACGATCCACCGTCGCCCTGTACCTCGCCGTCCTCCTCGGCTCGAGCGCCTGCGGTTCCGACTACCCGCTGGGTCCGGAGCAGGAAGCGGCGGCGCAGCGGGGAGACACGAGCCTGCAGGGCGCCGTGACCGCATCGGGATCCTCCGCCCAGGGACCGGCGATGGACGCCTGGCGCTCGGGCTTCGCCACGATGTACCCGCGGGCCCAGGTGCAGTACTCACCCGACGGTTCCGGAGCCGGACGCGGTGCGCTGCTGGCGGGGGCGGTGGGCTTCGCCGGCTCCGACGCCTACCTCAGTGATGAGGAGCTGGCCGGGTCGACGGACGCGTGCGGTCCTGGCGGCGCCTTCAACATCCCGGCCTACGTCTCGCCCATCAGCGTTGCGTTCAACCTGCCCGGCATCTCGGAGCTGAAGCTCGACGCCGGTACCGTGGCGCAGATCTTCAGGGGTGGGATCACCACCTGGGACGATCCCGCCATCGCAGCGCAGAACGAGGGCGTCGACCTTCCCGACGTGCCCATCTCGGCGGTGAGCCGTTCGGACGACTCCGGCACCACCGAGAACTTCACCGACTACCTGCACGCGGTGGTCCCCGGGATCTGGACCGACGAGCCCGACGGGACGTGGCCCGACGGCCTCGAGAACGAGAACGCCAAGGGCAACGCCGGTGTGGTGAGCACCGTGGCCGGGACCGTCGGGGCGGTGACGTACGCGGACGACTCGGCCGTCGGCGACCCGCTCGGCCGCGTGGCACTGAAGGTCGGCGAGGACTACGTGCCGGTCGGCTCCGAAGCCGCTGCTGCCGCCGTCGACCTCGCGGGCCGCGTGCCCGGGCGGAAGGACTACGACATCGCCCTCGACCTCGACCGGACGACCACCGAGCCCGGCGTCTACCCCCTGGTCCTGGTGTCCTACCACGTGTACTGCACGCGGTACGAGAACGAGGCGACGGCCGCCGTCGTGCGCGCCTTCGGGACGTACGCCGTCAGCGCGGAGGGCCAGGCGGAGGCCGCGGAGGCCGCGAAGAGCTCGCCCATCTCGGCGGAACTGTCCCGGCAGGCCACCGACGCGATCGCGGGCATCGAAGTCGGCGACATCCCCTAGGCCATCCGCCAGGACATCCGGGAACAGCAGAGGCGGACCCCTTCCGGGATCCGCCTCCTACCGGTCACTCGTCAGCTGACGCGCGGACCGCCCGAATCGGGATCGTTCGTCGACGTGTCCGGGAACGTATTGTTCGCCGGCGTCGCCTCGCCGGATCCGCCGGTCGGCGGTGCCGCCACGTCGCCCCGCCAGGCGCCGGTCTCCCCGCCGCTCTTCTCGATGAACTCCTTGAACCTCTTGAGGTCGCCCTTCACCTGGGCGGCGTCGGCGTTCACCACGGCACCGACCTTCTCGGTGAACGTCTCGGGGTGCCAGTCGATCTGCACCATGAGCCGCGTGGTGTTCTCGTCGAGGCGGTGGAAGGTGACCACGCCGGCATGCGATTCGCCGTCTGTGCTCTTCCAGGCCACGCGCTCGTCGGGGTGCTGCTCGGTGATCTCGGCGTCGAACTCGCGCTTCACGCCGCCGATGCTCGTCACCCAGTGCGTCGAGGTGTCCGAGGTCTGCGTGATCGACTCGACGCCCCCCATGAACCGGGGGAAGCTCTCGAACTGGGTCCACTGGTTGTAGGCCGTGCTGACCGGTACTGCTACGTCGATAGATTCCTGCACTGAAGCCAAAAGGTCCTCCTTCGTAGAGACTCCGGAGCCGTCCGTCACCCCGTTCCCGGGATCCGCACGGCGAAACCGTAAGTCCCCTTAGCGTAGGCAGATCGGTTGGATTTGGCCAACGCGCGGGTCTAGGGTGAAAGCAGTCCACCCGGCGGGGGATCGGTGCGTCCGGAGCCTGCCGGGACGAGAAATTTCTCTAGCACTGGAGGATTCATGAAGGCTTCACCCACCCTCACCGACAACATGCAGGCCGTCCTGGTCGACCTCGTCGAGTTGCACCTGCAGGGCAAGCAGGCCCACTGGAACGTGGTCGGCAAGAACTTCCGCGACCTCCACCTGCAGCTGGACGAGATCATCGACGACGCCCGCGCCTTCGCCGACGAGATGGCCGAGCGCATGCGCGCCCTCCACGCCGTTCCCGACGGCCGCAGCGTCGCCGTCGCGGAGGGCACCAAGCTCGACCCGTTCCCCGCAGGCCTCGTCTCGACGAAGGACACCGTGGGCCTCGTGGTTCGCATGCTGAACGCAGCGGTCACGACGATGCGCGACGTGCACGACCAGATCGACGAGGAGGACCCCACGACGGCCGACCTCCTCCACGGGTTCATCGCCAAGCTCGAGCAGTACGCATGGATGGTGGACGCCGAGAACATGGAGCCGACCGCCGAGGTCGTCACCCCCGTCGGCACGGAGCACGCGACGGTCTGACGGTCCAGCACCCACCCGGGCGGGAGGAAGGCGCGTCCGCCTCTCCTCCCGTCCCGGCGGCCCTGCTGCGGGTACGACCTCTTGTACTATGTAGGCTGACTGACGGTCTAGCAGACGGCCGATCGCAAACTCCCCGGGTTTGTGTATCGGTCCGGGAGACCCCGGACGCCCCGCAGGGCGATGCACACGTGGCTCGGCGGCTGGACGAATCAGGATCAGTACACATGGCCGACCAGGTTGCCGGGCAGACCACCGCCGACTACCTCCAGGACCTCCTCCTCGACACCGACGACGTCGAGGAGTTCCTCACCCAGTTCGCCCGCTTCGCCGCGGCCCGCCTGTTCGAGCGGCCGGGGCGGATCCTGTGCGGGATCACCCTCCTGCGCGACAAGCGGGCCGGTACCGTCGCCAGCAGCAGCGAGGCGGCGAAGCAGCTCGACGAGCTGCAGTACCTGTTCACCGAGGGCCCGTGCCTCAGCGCCTGCGAGGAGCAGCGGACCGTCCACGTCGCGGACGTCGCCACGGACGAACGCTGGAGCAACTACCTCACCCGTGCCGCCGAGCACGGCGTGGGTTCGATCCTCGCCGTCCCGTTCTCCCTCGACACCGGCGTCCGCGCGGCCCTGAACGTCTACTCGACGGAGACCGGCGGCTTCGGCCCCGAGGACATCGCCACCGCCGAGGCCTTCGTGGCCCAGACGTCCAAGGCCCTGATGCTGGCCGTGCGGCTGGCACACCACGGCGAATCGGTGGGCAACCTGAAGTCCGCCATGAAGTCGAGGACCGCCATCGACATAGCGATCGGGATCATCATGGCGCAGAACCGCTGCACGCAGACGGAGGCCTTCACCATCCTCAAGTCGGTCTCCAGCAGCCGCAACGAGAAGGTCCGGGACATCGCCGCTTCCCTGGTGGCGTCGATCGGCCAGGCGGAACCCGAGACGCACTTCGACCCCTGACCCGCGGTGCCCGCGTCCGGTAGCAGGTGCGGCACCCCGCTGGGAACGGGGACCGACGGCGATCCTCCCGTTGCGGGCGGGCGGGGACGGGTGCCACGGTGGGAGGACCGACAGGACGGAGCGTGATGATGGAATCCATCGAGCAGTGGTGGACGCGAGTGGACATCGAGGAGAAGCAGTGGCTCCGGGAGCACCCCGGCGCCGACGACCTCCCGGAGTCCGTGCAGTCGGCGATCGCCGGGGCGGGCGGACCGTCCGGCGACGATCCCCTCAGCGACGAGGACTGGCAGTTCATCCGGCTCCAGTCCGAGACACCCGACTAGGCGCCGCGCCATGCAGCGTTTCGACGGCAAGGTCGTGATCGTGACGGGCGCCGGGTCGGGGATCGGTGAAGCGGCGGCACGGCGCTTCGTGGCCGAAGGGGCACGGGTGGTGCTCACGGATTCCGTCGGGGACAAGATCGACGCCGTCGTGGCGTCCCTCCCGGAGGGACGGGCGACGGCGGTCCGGGCCGACTCCTCCGACTTCGACCAGGTGGCCGCCATGGTGCAGCATGCCGTCGGGCAGTACGGGCGGCTCGACGTCCTGGTCAACAACGCCGGCACCATCACGCAGGGAACCGTCGAGGACACGAGCGTGGACGACTGGCACCGCGTTCTCGAGACGGACCTCTCCGGCGTGTTCTACGGTACCAAGGCGGCACTCGGGCACCTGCTGGAGAGCAGGGGGTGCATCGTCAACGTCTCGTCCGTGTCCGGGCTGGCGGGCGACTGGCGGATGAGCGCCTACAACGCCGCCAAGGGCGGGGTCAGCAACTTCACGCGCGCCGTCGCCCTGGACCACGGCAGGGACGGCGTGCGGGTCAACGCCGTCGCTCCCGGATTCGTCTGGACGGATCTGACGAGCGAGGACGGCGAGGCACACGAACTGTCCGACGAGTTCTCCCGGCGCATCCCCCTCGGACGCGGCGGACTGCCGGAGGAGGTTGCCGCGGCCATCACCTTCCTCGCCAGCGAGGACGCGCGCTTCATCACCGGGGTCGTCCTCCCCGTGGACGGCGGGACGATGGCGAGCAACGGCCAGCCCGCACAGGCCTGACCGGCCTGGAGCGATGCCGCGAGGGAGTGGCCCACCGTGCGGCCCGAGAAGATGCGGCCGCCCAGGAAGGTCCCCTCGAGGACGATCCCGCCGAAGGACCAGAACGCCTGGCCGCCGGCAGGGGAGGGAGGTCAGCGCCGTTTGCCCCGCGGGCCGGACGGGCGACCGAGCTTCCCCGACTGCTTCCCGCCCTTCTGGTCCCCGGCCTTCCGACCCCCGGCCGCGGCCTTCTTCGCGGCCGCCTTCTGCGATGCGCTCTTCTTCGGCGCCTCGCGCTGCGAGGGCTGCCGGGAACTCCGGGCCGTGCGGCCGCGGACGATGCCGATGAACTCCTCGACGTCGTCGGACTCGTCCTCCGTCCGCCAGGCGATGCCGATGGTCGTCGGGACCAGGCCGGGGACCGGGCGGTGCACGGCATCCTTCCGCGCGTACAGGCGGGCGAGGGACATCGGCAGGACGACGACACCTGCGCCGGACGCAGCGACCTCCACGGCCGATTTCGGACCGCCGCACTCGAGGACGTCGAGCAGGATCCCGCCCTCGAGTTCCTCGGCCGGGACGTCGTCGTAGAGCGACAGCTCGTTCTCCCGCGACATCACGGCGACGGGCTGCTCCTCGTACAGGGGGATCAGGTGGATCTCCGCACGGTCCACCGGAAGCCGGACGAAGACGACGTCGTCGGAGCCTTCGCGCAACGCCGCCAGGGCGTCGTCGTCGTGCTGGTGGAGTTCGAGGGGGACCTCCGGGTGCCGCTCGCGCCACCTGGCCACCCACTTTCCCGGCGTCACGCCGGGCACGAAGCCGACGGACAGGGTTCGGGGCTGGTCGGCGGGCACCTGATCACAGTAGCGCCTGCCCGCGACCGTTAAGCTTGGACCATGACTCCCGCGAAAAACCCCCAGACCCTGAAGCCCGCCACCGCGGCCAAGAAACTGGGAATCTACCTGCCCGCCGCTCCCCAGGACTTCCAGGAGACCGAGCTGACACGCGCCGAGTTCGACGAACTGCAGCAGACGCCGCCGGAGTGGCTCGCCGGATTGCGCCGCACCGGCCCCCACCCCCGCCCCGTCGTCGCGCAGAAGCTCGGGATCTCCATCGGCGGGCTGGCCCGCGGAGGCATCACGGATCCGCTGACGAGCGAGCAGATCACTGCCCTGCTGCAGGATCCGCCCGCATGGCTGGTCGCGGAGCGGTCCACGCAGGCCGCCGTCCGGGCCGAGGCCGCACGCGTCAAGGAACGCGACGCCGCCCGCAAGGCATCCGACGCCTGACCTGCCCATCCCGCCTGCCTGACCCGCACCCGGCCGGTCCGTAGCCGGCCCTCGGGCGGCACTGTCCGGCCTCCCGGCAGGGTGTCGTGGACGTGCCTGCGACCACCCTGATGAAGGCCGACCTACCACAGGCATGCCCTTTTTCAGCGGAGGCGCGCCGATTGACTTAATCGAACACGTATTCGAATATTGACGAGTGACGCCTCCACCTGCCGGCTCCGCCCTCGACCGGGATGAGCCTTCCTCCACCCCCCAGGGCACGTCACGCCCGGGGACCGGCACCCCGCACACAGCCCTCCACGGCAGCTCCACGGCGGATGTCGCCCTCGGCCTCCAGGCCCGCATCAACAGCATGCAGGCCGGGAAGCTGGACTCACGACGGATGCCCACCGTACCCGCCCTCGCCCGGATCCTGCCCGGTGGAGGCCTCCAGTCCGGGGGCTCCTACGCCGTCCGGAACTCGACGACGATCGCCATGGCCCTGCTCGCGGGCCCCTCCGCGACAGGGGCGTGGTGCAGCGTCATCGGTGTGCCGGACTTCAGCGTGGAAGCGGCGCAGGGCTTCGGGATCAACCTCGACCGCCTCATCCTGGTCCCGGATCCCGGGACCCAGTGGCTCACGGTCACGGCAGCCCTCGTGGACGTCGTCTCGATCGTCCTGACCCGGGCCCCGGAACACCTCGCGCCCACCGAAGGGGCACGGCTCAAGGCACGGCTGCGCCAGCGCGGCGCGGCACTGATCACCCTGGGCACCTGGCAGCAGAGCGACTCCACACTCGGTGTCGCCGAGAGCGCCTGGGAGGGCCTCGGCTCCGGGACCGGCCACCTGAGGGCGCGCCGCATGAAGATCACCGCGACCCAGCCCTCCGGCCGGCTCCGCCACGCCTATGTGGAACTGACGGACCTCCAGGGTGCCGCTCCGGGCGGGGCCGCGGTCCAGGACGTCCTGCAGCCGGATCCCCGGTCCGACGGCCGCCCTGACGCCGCCTTCGGCACTGCTTCCGGCGCCCTGTTCGAACCCCGGCTGATGAAGTCCTCGTGACATCCGCCCTCCCCCCGGCAGCTCCCGGCACCTCGGCCACGCGGACCATGATGCTCTGGTGCCCGGACTGGCCCATCACCGCGGCACTGCGCGACCACGCACTTCCCGCGGACACCGCGCTCGTCCTCGTCGACCACGGGGAGGTCTTCGCCTGCTCCCCGGCAGCACGGCAGGACGGCGTGAAGAGAGGCCTCCGTATCCGGGAGGCCCAGGCCCGCAGCGCGGGGCTCGTCACCCTCGCCTACGACCCCTCGCTCGACGAACGCACCTTCGAGCCCGTGACCGCGGCCGTGGAGACCATCATGCCCGGCGTCCAGGTCCTCCGCCCGGGACTGTGCGCCGTCAAGGTCAAGGGGCCCTCGCGCTACTACGGCAGCGAGGGCAGGGCCGCGGACATGGTCTTCCGGACCCTCGCAGCCATCGGTCTCACGGACGTGCGCATCGGAATCGCCGACGGCTCCTTGGCGGCCGAGCACGCAGCCAGGGCCACGGATCAGCTGGAGGACCCCGACGCGGACCAGCTGGTCGTCATCCCGCCGGGCCGCTCGGCCTGGTTCCTGAGCAGCTACCCCCTCGAAGTCCTCGAGCAGCCCAAGCTCACCGTGCTGCTCAAGCGCCTCGGCATCCGGTCCCTCGGTGATTTCGCGGCGCTCGGCGCAGCGGACGTCCGCAACCGCTTCGGCGTCGAGGGCGCCCTCGCGCACCGCCAGGCGAGCGGACTCGACCATCGGGACGTCGTCGCCCGTAAGCCGCCACCCCACCTCGACACCGTCGCCGACTTCGAGCCGCCCCTCGCCCGTATCGACCAGCTCGCATTCGCCTTCCGCACGCGGGCCGGTGAATTCGTCGACACCCTGCGCGGGGCAGGACTGGTGTGCACGGCCCTGCACGTCTCGCTGCACACGGAATCGGGCGAGGTGTCGGAGCGCCGGTGGCAGCACCCGCGCTGGTTCGACGCCGACGACGTCGTCGACCGCGTGCGCTGGCAGCTCCAGGGCACCTCTGCGTCCGACCACGGCCTGACCTCCGGCATCACCCGGGTCCAGGTGGTACCCGACATCGTCGAGGACCTCGGCGACCACGCGGACGGTCTCTGGGGGACGGGGCCGGACGAGGGCATCCACCATGGCCTGGCCCGCGTGCAGAGCATGCTGGGCCACGGCGCCGTCCTCACCGCGATCATCGCCGGCGGGCGGCTCCTGGCCGACCGCCGGGTCTTCATCCCGTGGGGGGACGCCCCGTCCTCGCCCACCAGGGTGCCGGTCAAGGACCGCAACCAGCCCTGGCCCGGCCGCCTGCCCGGCCCGGTGCCGGCCACGGTGTTCACCGATCCCGTGCCCGCCGTCGTCGTCGATTCCCGCGGCAACCCCGTCGACGTGGATCCGCGCGGCCTCCTGAGCGCCGACCCCGCCTTCTTCAGCGCCGGGCCCGACGACGGCCGGCGGCCCGTGCACTCCTGGGCCGGCCCCTGGCCGATCGACGAACGGTGGTGGGACCCGAAGGGACGCATCCTCAACCGTTTCCAGCTGGTCGACCAGTCCGGCTCTGCCTGGCTGCTGCTCCTCGAGGACCATGCCTGGTGGGTGGAAGCCGGCTACGACTGACCGCGCGGAGCGGATCCCGGGACAACCACAGACAGCACGACATCCAGGACAGGGAGGGACGCCATGGGCTGGAACAATCCACCGATTCCCTGGTCGGACTTCGAACGGAGCCTCTCCGACACCCGGCCCGGGATCCCGCCCGCCGGTGCCGACGGCGGGGACAGCCCGGCCTGGTCCCGGAAGCGCCGGCCCTATACCGCTCCGGCCGGGGCCCCGGTGCCGGAGGGTCCCGTGGTCCCCTATGCGGAACTGCACGTGCACTCCAACTTCAGCTTCCTCGACGGCGCATCGAGCCCGGAGCACCTCGCGGAGGAAGCCCAGCGGCTGGGCCTCACCGGCATGGCCCTGACCGACCACGACGGCCTGTACGGTGCGGTGCACTTCGCTGAAGCAGCCGAGAAGTACCCCGGACTCTCGACGATGTACGGCACGGAACTGTCCCTCGGACTGTCCCGGCCGCAGAACGGGGAGGCGGACCCGGAGGGGCGCCACCTGCTGGTCCTGGCCCGGGGGTCGGCCGGCTACCACCGGCTCTCCACGGCCATCACCGAAGCCCAGCTGGACGCCGACGCCGAGAAGGGGAAGCCCCGCTACGAGCTCGAGAACCTCGCCGGCCATGCCGGTGGTCAGTGGATGATCCTCACGGGCTGCAGGAAGGGCGCCGTGCGCTCGGCGCTCGTCGCCGGTGGAGAGGCAGCCGCCGAGGCGGAACTCCGGGAACTCGTCGAACTGTTCGGTCGTGACGGCGTCGCCGTCGAACTCACCAACCAGGGCAATCCCCTGGACGCCGCGCACAACGACGCCCTGGCCGCCGTCGCCGCCCGCCTGAAGCTGCCCACGGTCGCCACCAACAACGTGCACTACGCCACCCCGAAACAGCACCGGCTCGCCTCCGCCCTGGCCGCGGTCCGGGCCCGCCGGAGCCTGGACCAGATGGATGGCTGGCTTCCCGCCGCCGGATCCGCGCACCTGCGCAGCGGCGCGGAGATGGCGAGGCGGTTCCGGGACTATCCGGGGGCGGTGGAGCGCACCGTCGAGATCGCCACCGATCTCTCCTTCACCCTCCGCAGTGTCCGACCGGGCCTGCCGAACATCGAGCTGCCGGAGGGCCACACGCAGATGAGCTATCTGCGCGAACTCGTCTGGCGGGGGGCCGACAAGCTCTACGGGAACCGGACCGACGTCCGCGAGCGCATCGAACGCGAACTGGAGGTCATCGAGGACAAGAACTTCCCGGGGTACTTCCTGATCGTCCACGACCTGGTGCACTACGCGCGCCGGAACGGCATCCTGTGCCAGGGACGGGGTTCGGCCGCCAACTCGGCTGTCTGCTACCTGCTCGAGATCACCGCGGTGGACTCGATCAAGTACCAGCTCCCCTTCGAGCGGTTCCTCTCGAGCATGCGGGACGAGGAACCGGATATCGACGTCGACTTCGACTCCGACCGACGTGAGGAGGTCATCCAGTACGTCTACCGGAAGTACGGGCGCTTCAACGCCGCCCAGGTCGCCAACGTCATCACCTACCGCCCCAAGTTCGCCGTCCGGGACATGGCCAAGGCCCTCGGCCACAGCCCGGGCCAGCAGGACGCCTGGTCCCGGCAGATCGAACGGTGGGGCGGACTCGTCTCCAGCACCGACCACGACATCCCGGACGCCGTGGTCGGCCTGGCGCAGGAGGTCCTCGCGTTCCCGCGCCATCTGGGTATCCACTCGGGCGGCATGGTCCTGACGGACCGGCCCGTCGGAGAAGTATGCCCTATTGAGCATGGACGCATGGAGGGCCGGACGGTCCTGCAGTGGGACAAGGACGACTGCGCCTGGATGGGGCTGGTGAAGTTCGACCTGCTGGGCCTCGGCATCCTCGCGGCCATCCAGTACAACTTCGACCTCGTGGAACGGCACTTCGGGGAGACGTGGGAACTGCACACCATCCCGAAGGAGGAGCAGGGCGTGTACGACATGCTGTGCTTCGCCGACTCGGTGGGCGTCTTCCAGGTGGAGAGCCGCGCCCAGATGGGCATGCTCCCGCGGCTCCAACCCCGCCAGTTCTACGACCTCGTGATCGAGGTGGCCCTCGTACGACCGGGGCCCATCCAGGGTGGAGCCGTGCACCCCTACATCAAGCGGAAGATGGGCGAGGAGGAGGTCCGGTACCTCCACCCCGACCTCGAACCGGTGCTCGAGCGGACCCTCGGCGTCCCGCTCTTCCAGGAGCAGCTCATGCAGATGGCCATGGTGGTGGGGGGCTGCACCGGGGCCGACGCCGACCTCCTGCGCCGGGCCATGGGTTCCAAGCGGGGTGAGGAGCGGATCGATTCGCTCAAGGCCAAGCTGTACGCGGGCATGGAGTCCAACGGCATCACCGGCGACGTGGCCGACACGATCTACGACAAGATCCACGCCTTCGCGAACTTCGGGTTCGCGGAAAGCCACTCGATCAGCTTCGCCCTGCTGGTCTATGTCAGCGCATGGCTGAGGCTGCACTATCCCGGAGCGTTCCTCGCGTCCCTGCTACGCGCCCAGCCCATGGGGTTCTATTCACCCCAGACGCTCGTGGCGGACGCCCGCCGGCACGGCGCCGTCGTGCTGCGGCCCGACATCCTGCACTCGGGCGTGCACGCCGACCTCGAGCCGCTCGAGGGCTACGACCCGCCCGTCGATCCCCGAGACCGGACCACCGGCACGGACGGCTGCACCGAGGACGAGCAGCCCCCGGTGGGCTACTTCGACCAGGACACGCCCTTCGATTCCACGCCGCACCGCCGTGACGGCAACTACGCGGTGCGGCTCGGCCTCGCCGGCGTGGAATCGATCGGGGCCGGACTGGCAAAGAAGATCGTCGCCGAGCGGGAACGGAACGGGCCCTACGAGGACATGCCGGACCTGGCCCGGCGGACGGGCGTCAACGCCGGGCAGCTCGAGGCCCTGGCGGCGGCGGGCGCCTTCGACTCGATGGGGCTGAGCCGCCGTGAAGCACTGTGGAACGCCGGGCCCGCGTCCACCGAACGCGAGGGCCAGATCAAGGGTACGGCCGTCTACATCCAGCCTCCGCTGATGCCCGAGCTCTCGGACATCGACAAGGTCGGGTCCGACCTGTGGTCCACCGGCATCACCCCGGACGATCACCCCGTACGCCACGCCAGGAGCAGGCTGACACGCCGGGGTGCCCTGACGGCCGTGGAGCTGAAGACGGCCGAGTCCGGCCGGCGGATCGAGGTGGCGGGAATCGTGACGCACCGGCAGAGGCCGGCGACCGCGAGCGGCATCACGTTCCTGAACCTCGAGGACGAGACGGGGCTCGTGAACGTCATCTGCTCCGTGGGGGTCTGGCAGCGCTACCGCCGCGTGGCGCGGGAGGCCGGCAGTGTGATCGTGCGGGGTCTCCTCGAGCGGTCCGCCGAGGGCATCGTCAACGTCGTGGCGGACCGCATCGAGGTCCTGCAGCTGAAGGCCACCACCAGGTCGCGGGACTTCCGCTGACCGGCACCGGGCCTTCCCGAAGGACCACGGTACGACGAAGGGCCCCCGCTGAGCGGGGGCCCTTCGTGTCATACCGTGCGCGAGGGGGGATTTGAACCCCCACACCCTTTCGGATACTGGCACCTGAAGCCAGCGCGTCTGCCGTTCCGCCACTCGCGCATTTCGAGATCCAACTCCGTGCGCCAGGCGCAGGCGTTGTGAACAGCAGAAACAAGCATAGCCGAGCGCGGGCGCAATTACCTAAACAGGAACCGGCCGGGCCCCGGCGACACCGTTCCGCCCGTCCTAACGATCCATGGATCGTTAGGACAAAGTAATCCTCGGAACGATGGCTTGGAGCCCATTCCCAGAGCCTCCCAGTAGTATCGGAGGGAACATGCCCGGGTGGACGCTGCCGTCCCGACGACCGGGCCGGCCCTGCGGCGCCTTGCCGACGGGGCCCGACATTCCGATGCGAGAGGGGAAGGAGGCGGGAGATGGGCATTCTTGACAACGTGGAGCGCGGACTCGAAAAACTGGTCCGAGGCGCCTTCACGACGGGATCTCGTGCCCAGGTGCAGCCCCTCGAGATCGCGAGCGCCCTGCGCAAGGAACTCGACAACCGCTCACTCGTCCTCTCGCAGGGCCGCACCCTCGCTCCCAACGTCTTCACGGCACGCCTCTCCGACTCCGACTTCGATCTCGCCCAGCAGTGGGGATCGGCTCTGGCCGAGGAACTGTGCGACGTCGTGATCGCCCATGTCAACAGCCAGCAGTACAGCCTGCAGGGACCCGTCCGGGTCTCCTTCGAGCACGACCCCGAACTGAAGGCCGGCATCTTCGAGATCGACTCGTCGATCGAGAAGCAGGACGCCGCACGCCGTCCCTCGGGCCCCGCCGCCCCTGCAGCACCGCGGCGCCAGCCCACGCGCTACCAGCCGATCCTCGAGATCGACGGCCAGCGCTATTCGATCAACTCCGGGTCGATCGTCCTCGGCCGCTCCTCCGAGGCGGACATCCTCGTCGACGACACCGGTGTCTCCAGGCGCCACCTCGAGATCCGCGCACGCGACGGCCGCATCTACGCCGTCGATCTCGGCTCGACCAACGGCAGCTACGTCAACGGGCAGCGGGTCCACGGCCAGGCCGAACTCACGGACGGTTCCACCATCACGATGGGGCGGTCGCGCATGACGTTCCGCCTCGTTCCGACCCAGGGCGGGGGCGTCCCGCGATGAGCGAGGCCGGAGAACTGACCGTCACGCTGCTGCGCTTCGGGTTCCTGATCCTGCTGTGGGTCCTGGTCCTCAGCACGGTGGGAGCCCTGCGCCGGGACCTCGCCGTGGGCCGTCGCAACAGGGTCGGCGCCCCCACGGCACGGGAGATCCGCAGGAACCCGGACCTCGGCGAGGAACCGGCCCCCCTGCGCACCCCCGCCCGCCGGCTGGTCGTGACCGAGGGTCCCCTCACCGGGACCACGCTCGAGCTCGCAGCAAGCCCGATCCTCCTCGGCCGCGCCCAGGAGGCGACCCTGGTGCTCGAGGACGACTACGCGTCCGGCCGGCACGCCCGCCTCTTCCCGCAGGGCAGCCGGTGGTTCATCGAGGACCTCGGATCCACGAACGGCACTTACCTGGCCGGCACCCAGCTCACGCGCGCACTGCCCGTCGACCCGGGCGTCCCCATCCGGATCGGTAAGACGGTCATCGAATTGAGGCCGTAGGCGTGCCGCTTGCTCTCAGGTTCGCCGCCCGCTCCGACGTGGGCATGGTCCGCGCGAAGAACGACGACTCCGCCTACGTGGGACGGTTCCTCGCCGTCGTCGCCGACGGCATGGGTGGGCACGCCGGCGGGAATGTCGCCTCGGCCTCCACCGTCCTCGATCTCGTCCACTTGGATCACAACGGGCACGGCGGGAGCGCCGGGACGCACCTCGCCGACGAGATCCAGACCGCGAACTCGCTGCTCTCCGAACTCGTCGCGACCAACCCGCAGCTGGCAGGCATGGGGACCACCGTGACCGCGATCCTGCTCGAGGACCGGAAGCTGCAGCTCGCGCACATCGGGGACTCGCGCGCCTACCGCCTGAAGGACGGTGTGTTCGAGCAGATCACCACCGACCACACCTTCGTACAGCGCCTCATCGAGGAGGGCAGGCTCAGGCCCGAGGAAGCGGAGGTCCACCCTCACAAGAACGTCCTGATGCGCGTCCTCGGTGACGTCGACGCAAGCCCTGAACTGGATCTCCGGGAATTCGACGCCGAACCCGGCGAGCGGTGGCTGCTCTGCTCCGACGGCCTCAACGCCGTCCTGAAGGACCGCGTGGTCGAGCAGGTGATGCGTGAGTCGAAGGACATCCGGAACTGCGTCGACACACTGGTCGACCTGACCCTCGCGGGCGGCTCCCCGGACAACATCACCATCGCCGTCGTCGAGGTCATCGAGGCGGCGGACGACGACGCCGCACCGCCGGCCGTCATGCCTCCGGCCCGGCAGGCAGCGGGAGAGCGCGACAGGCCCTCGGCGGATGCGGCGTCCCACGGGATCGACGGCGACGGCCTCCCGGGTACCGCCATCCGCGCCGATGTGATCCGGCAGGACCTGCTGACGCGGCCCCACGTCCTGGTGGGATCCGCGGCACTGGCCACCGAGACGGGCCAGATCCCCATCGTGACGCAGCGGTCCACGGAGCGCCGTGCCGCCATGATGCTCACGCACAAGGCCGAGTCGGAGGGCGTGGAGGACGCCGAGGACGAGGCACCGCCCCGGAAGAGACGCTGGCTGGTCCCCGCGTTCCTCTCCCTGATGACCCTGATCCTCGTCGCCGTGCTGGGCCTCGGGTACACCTGGACGCAGACACGCTATTACGTGGCGGAGGCGGACAACCGCGTCGCGATCTACACGGGTGTCCCCCAGAGGATCGGGCCGGTGCACCTCAGTGAGCTCTACGAGACCACCGACATCCCCGTGTCGAATCTTCCCGAATACCAGCGCTCCCAGGTGAGGGGCACCCTGCCGGCCGCCAGCCTGGAGGAGGCCGAGCGCATCGTCGGCGATCTCCGGAGCGAACTGCGGGCGGTGAACTGCGATCCCGCGACGCCCGGGACCCCGTCGGCCTCACCGGCACCGTCCGCGAGCGGCACCGCCGGTCCTGCGCCGACGTCCCCGCCTTCGGCGCGGGCGACAGCATCCCCCACAGCGCAGCCGACGGCCTCGGCGACCGCGCCTCCCGGAACTCCCGGCTCCTCCGCCTCGGCCGCTCCGGCCCCGTCGACCGGTCCGTCCGGTCCGACGGGCGGGTCTCCGCGTGCCACCCCCGGCGCCGACCCCTCGGCGCCGGCCATCGACTGCGGGAGCGCCGCTGATGAGTGATGTCCTGACAGTCCCCCGATCGCGGCGGACCATCGAGTTCGTGCTGCTGCTGCTCGCCCTGGCCGTGGCGATCGGCGCGAACTACCTCGCGGGTATCGGCCGCGAGGATGCCTTCGGCGACTATTTCTGGTCCCAGGCCCTGACCCTGGGGGTGATGGGTCTCTTCATCCACCTCATCCTGCGCTTCCGGGCGAAGTATGCGGATCCTGTGATACTTCCGATCGTGGTCGCGCTCAACGGCATCGGCCTGGCCATGATCCATCGCCTCGACCTGTCGGCCGCCACGGTGAATCCGGACTTCTCACCCGTCGCCCCCCAACAGGTCCTCTGGACGGCGGTCGCCATCGGAGCGGCCGCGATCCTCCTGATCGTCCTGCGCGACCACCGCATCCTCCGCCGCTTCACCTACATCTCCCTGATCGTCAGCGCCGTGCTGCTGCTGCTGCCCCTGACACCGCTGGGACTCGAGATCAACGGGGCCCGCATCTGGATCTCCGTCGGTTTCGGCACCTTCCAGCCGGGCGAGATCGCGAAGATCACCCTCGCCATCTTCTTCGCCGGCTACCTGTCGACGAACCGGGACCTGATCCTGCTCGCGGGGAAGAAGATCGGTCCGCTGCAGCTTCCGCGCTTCCGGGACCTGGCGCCGATGGCCGCCGCCTGGCTGGTGAGCATCGGAGTGCTGATCTTCCAGCGGGACCTCGGCTCGTCCATCCTGTTCTTCGGTCTCTTCATGGTCATGATCTACGTCGCCACGAGCCGCGTCAGCTGGGTCCTGATCGGGCTCGCGATGATCGGTGTCGGGGTCTTCGTGGCCCTGGAACTGTTCAGCCATGTGGCCCTCCGGTTCGACTCCTGGATCAACGCCTTCGCGCCCGAGGTCTACGACCGGGCTCCGGGTGGCAGTGCCCAGGTAGTGCAGGGGCTGTTCGGCCTGGCCAACGGCGGCCTGATCGGGACCGGACTCGGGGAAGGGCGCCCTGACCTCGTGACCTATGCCAACAGCGACATGATCATCGCGGCGCTCGGCGAGGAGCTCGGGCTGATCGGCGTCGTCGCCATCGTGATGCTCTACGTCATCCTCGTCTCCCGCGGCATCCGGGCCGCCCTGGGAACGAAGGACGGCTTCGGCAAGCTGCTCGCCTGCGGGCTGTCCTTCACGATCGCCCTCCAGTGCTTCGTGGTGATCGGCGGGATCACGCGCCTGATCCCGCTCACCGGACTGACCACGCCGTTCATGTCCGCGGGTGGGTCCTCGCTGCTGGCAAACTGGCTCATCGTCGCGCTGATCCTGCTCATCTCGGAGACAGCGCGTCGGCCGGCCCCCTCGGGGCCGATGAAGGACTCGTTCCCCGAAGCCGTCGGAGTGAACGGGAGACCCGTGAAGAGGACCACGAAGGAGGGGACCCGATGAACCAGGCCATCCGCAGCGCATGGGCCGTGGCCATGGGCATGTTCGCCCTGGTCCTCGGATCCCTCACCTACGTGCAGTTCTTCCAGGCACAGGAACTGAACGACAGCGACTGGAACAGCCGCCAGCTGTACCAGGACTTCGGCCGGCAGCGAGGAGCCATCCTCGTGGACGGCCGAGCCATCGCCGAATCCGTGCCCTCGGACGACCAGTTCAAGTTCCAGCGCGTGTACAACGAACCCGAGCTGTACGCCCACCTCACGGGCTACTACTCGTTGTCCCTGTCCTCCACCCAGCTCGAGGCCGAGGAATCCGAGATCCTCTCCGGCACCAGCAGCTCCCTGTTCTACGACCGCGTCGTGCGGTTGTTCTCGGGCGTCGACTCCGAGGGTGCGTCGGTGGAGCTCACCATCGACCCTGAGATCCAGCAGCTGGCGTACGACCTGATCCCGGACGGCCAGCGTGGCTCGATCGTCGTGCTCGAGCCCGGCACCGGGAACATCCTCGCCATGGTCTCGAAGCCGACGTACGACCCGAACCTCCTCTCGGGACACGACACCAGCGTGATCGCCGAGAACGCCGCCGCGCTCTCCGAGCAACCCGGACTGTCGATCTACACGAACCCCGCCACGGAATCCCTCGTGTCGCCGGGTTCCGTGTTCAAGCTCGTCGACGCCGCGGCGGCCCTGGAGTCGGGCCAATACGATGCGGAGTCGCAGATCCCGAATCCGCCCGCCCTGGAGTTCCCCGGCATCGAGTACGCCCTGCCGAACTTCGTCACCGGTGGTTGCGCGAGCAGGACGACGGCGGACCTGGAGTTCGCGCTCGAACAGTCCTGCAACACCCCCTTCGCGCAGATCGCGCTGGACCTCGGGGAGGAAGCCATCCAGGAGCAGGCCGCGAAGTTCGGCTTCGGCGAGGAGCTGGCCATCCCCACGCGGGTCATCGCGAGCTCCTTCCCCTCGGACCTCACGGGGCCCGAACTCGCGCAGTCCGCCGTCGGCCAGTTCGACACCCTGGTGACCCCGCTCCAGATGGCCATGGTGGCTTCGGCGATCGCCAACGACGGGCAGCAGATGAAACCCCAGCTCATCAAGTCGATCCGCGCGGCGGACCTCGAGCTGATCGAGTCACCGCAGCCCGAAGTGCTCCGCCAGTCGGTCAGCCGGGAGACGGCCGACCAGCTCACGGACTGGATGGTCAACGTGGTGGACAACGGGACGGCCACCGCGGCCCAGGTCCCCGGGGTCCGGGTGGCAGGAAAGACAGGAACCGCGGAGGTCAGCGTGACCGGTGACAATGCGTGGTTCACCGGTTTCGCGCCCGCGGAGGACCCGCAGGTAGCCGTATCGATCGTGATGGAGAACGTGGACATCCCCACTGGTCAGCAATTGACCTCACCCAGTGCCAAGAGACTCATAGAGGCGGTGTTGAACAGATGAGGCCCACGTCAGGAATCACCCTGGGCGGCAGGTTCGAACTGACCGAGCGCATCGCCATCGGCGGCATGGGCGAGGTGTGGAAGGCCCGGGACCAGATCCTCGGCCGCGTGATCGCGATCAAGATCCTCAAGGAGGAGTACTCGGGCGACCCCGCGTTCCTCAACCGCTTCCGCGCCGAGGCGCGCCACACCGCGCTCCTCAACCACGAGGGCATCGCCAACGTGTTCGACTACGGCGAGGAGGGTGGCTCGGCCTACCTCGTGATGGAACTCGTGCCCGGTCAGCCGCTGTCCGCCGTGATCGAGAAGGAGCAGGTGCTCTCACCCGATCGCACACTCTCCATCATCGGCCAGACGGCCACCGCACTCGCCGTCGCACACCGGCAGGGCCTGGTCCACCGCGACGTCAAGCCGGGCAACATCCTCGTGATGCCCGACGGCCGGGTCAAGATCACCGACTTCGGCATCGCACGGCTCGCGGACCAGGTGCCGTTGACCGCGACGGGCCAGGTCATGGGCACTGCGCAGTACCTCGCCCCGGAGCAGGCGACGGGCCAGCCGGCCACGGGGTCCTCCGACATCTACGCACTGGGCGTGATCGGCTACGAGCTCCTCGCAGGGCGCCGCCCCTTCTCGGGCGAGTCCCAGATCGCCATCGCCCTTGCACAGGTCAACGATGCGCCGCCGCCCCTGCCCGAGTCCATCCCGCGCCCCGTGCGCGCGCTGATCGGCTCGATGCTCGCCAAGGATCCCGCAGACCGGCCGCGCGATGCGGAGAGCCTCTCCCGGGCCGTCGACGCCATCCGCTCCGGTGACATCCGCGGTGCGGAGGCAGCGGTCCCGGGCCTGCTCGCCTTCGCGGCGGGCGGGGACACCGCCACGGCCGCCGTCCCGCGCCAGGACACGCAGGCGACGACCGCGGTCCCGGCACCCACGACGTCGGCCCTGCCCACGGTTGCTGCGCCCGCCGCCGCCGGTGCTGCCGCCGGCATCGCTGCCTCCCGGGACTGGTCCCAGGAGGACATCGATGCGACCACGCCGTCGCAGCCGATCCGCCGCGAGGAGGAGAACCGCAGGAGCCCCTGGCTGATCCCGCTCATCGTCCTGCTGCTGCTGGCCCTGGCTGCCATCGCCTTTTTGATCTTCCAGCCGGTGCTGGCCGGCGACGATCCGGAGAACGTCCCGGTCGCATCGACCAGCACCTCCGCCGACGCCACCCCCTCCCGCTCACGGACCCCGAGTCCGTCGCCGTCCTCCACGCCGCCGTCGCCGAGTCCGGACCCGAGCACCACGCAGGCCGACGAAGGCACCATCATCTCGCCCGCCGAGTATCTCGGCCGGCCCGTGGAGGACGTGAGGGCAAGCCTGATCGCGCTCGATTTCGGCGTCAACGTCGTGGAGCAGGCCGCCGAGGAAGCAGCGGGAACGGTCATCGACATCAATCCCAGCGGAGCCCAGCCACCCGGCACGACCATCACGCTGACCGTGTCGACCGGCCCGGAGCAGGTCACCGTACCCGCCGGCTTGCAGGGGCAGGATGCCGCCGAGGTGGAGAGGATCCTCGTCGACCTCGGCCTGCGGCCCCTGAACGTGGGATCCGAGGAGTCGGATCAGCCCGCGGGGATCGTGCTTCGCGTCGATCCCGGACCGGGCGCCGTCCTGGCTCCGGGGACCCAGGTGAACTACGTCGTGTCCACGGGACCACCGGCCACCGAGGAACCCACGCCCCCGTCGACACCGACCTCCACGCCGACGGCGACGGCGACCGCGACCTCAGGCCCATGATGCGTCGGGTGATGCGTCGGGACCGATGCCGGAAGGGCACGGAGTGATGACCGCCGAGCGCGTCCTGAACGGGCGGTACGAGGTCAGGGAACTGATCGGCCGCGGCGGCATGGCGGACGTGCACCTCGGTCGTGACCTCCGGCTCGGCCGTTCCGTCGCGATCAAGGTGCTGCGACAGGACCTCGCCCGGGACCCGCTCTTCCAGTCGCGGTTCAGGCGCGAGGCGCAGGCCGTCGCCGGCCTCAACAATCCGACGATCGTCGCCGTCTACGACACGGGCGAGGAGGAGATCCCGGACCGGCCGCAGCACGAGGTCCGTGTCCCCTTCATCGTCATGGAATACGTCGAGGGCCGCACGCTCCGCGACCACGTCAAGGCCGGCGACCTCACGCCCGAGGACAGCGTCACCTACCTCCAGGGTGTCCTCGACGCCCTGGAATACAGTCACAAAGCAGGTATCGTCCACCGGGACATCAAACCGGCCAACGTCATGATCACCCCGGACGGCGCGGTGAAGGTCATGGACTTCGGCATCGCGCGGGCCATGGCGGACTCCCAGGCCACCATGACGCAGACCCAGGCCGTCCTCGGGACGGCCCAGTACCTCTCACCCGAACAGGCGCGTGGGGAGACCGTGGACGCGCGCAGCGACCTGTACTCGGCCGGCTGCCTGCTGTTCGAACTCCTCACCGGGCGTCCACCGTTCATCGGTGACAGTCCCGTCTCGGTCGCCTACCAACATGTACGGGAGGAACCGCCCCTCGCCAGCAGTCTCGACCCGGCGGTGACGCCCGCGCTCGATTCCGTCCTCGCCCGGGCCCTGCAGAAGGACCGTGACCACCGGTTCCAGGACGCGGCCTCCTTCCGGCGTGCCCTGCTCGACGCCCGCCGCGGTATCGTGCTGGCCGACACCCCGAGCCTGGCCACCGAGGCGATGGACGTCCTGGCGCCCCGGACACGGACGCGCGCGGAGACGATCGGGGCTGCGGCGTTCGGCGCGACGGCAGCCTCGGTGGATCCGCGGACCCGTGCCATGGACCGGGTGGCAGCCGGACCCCCTCGCCCCGGCGTGCACGGTGACGGTACCGACGACGGCCGCCTCGACGTCCTGCAGGGCGCCGACGAGCCCGCGGACCGGCAGGACCGACGGCGGAGATCCTCGCGCGCCGCCTGGATCACGGTGTTCTTCGTGGCGGTCCTGCTCGTCCTCGCCGGAGGCTATGTCTTTCTCACCAATGTCGCGGGCGACCCCCCGGCACAGGAGGTGGCGACCGTCGTCGTCCCCGACCTCGCGGGGATGACCGAGGCCGACGCCACGGACGTGATCGTGGATGCCGGTCTGGTCCCCTCCACCGACGAGGAGTACAACGCGTCGGTCGAGGCAGGGAAGGTCATCGGATCCGATCCGTCCCCGGGGGCATCGGTGGAGCGTGAGTCACGCGTGAACATGACGGTCTCCCTCGGGCCGGCCAACGTCGTGCTGCCCGACTCCCTCGCCGGGCTCACGGAATCGTCGGCGCGCGATCAGCTCGAGGTGCTCGGCCTGCGTGGCGGTCGGATCACGGAGGAACCCAGTGCCGAGGTCCCCGAAGGCAGGGTCATCACCACGAATCCCCAGGCCGGCCAGTCCGTCCCCGTGGGGAGTTCCGTGGACCTGGTGCTCTCGAACGGCAAGGTGACAGTGCCGCTGCTCACCGACCTGACCGTCGCACAGGCGGAGGCACTGCTGGCGGATCCGGCGGTCCGGTTGCCGTTCTCCGTCCGGGAAGTCGAGAACAGCGTCGTCGCGCCGGGGATCGTCACGGCGCAGTCGGCGCCTGCCCGCTCCGAGGTGGACCAAGGGACGGAGATCGTGCTCACCGTCGCGACGGCACCCGCCGAGCCGGCGCCCGAACCGACGCCGGCACCCACGCCCGAACCGTCCGAGACATCGAACGGACGACCGACCGAGGGTCCCGACGACGAGCCCTCGTCGGAACCCACCGACGAGGACGGATAGCTAGCGCGCGATGAGGGGGCTGAGCCCGGCCGCCGTGGCCGCGGCGCCCTCGAGGCCCAGCGATTCGAGCCAGTTCCCCAGCATCTGGTAGCCGCCCTCGGTCAGGACCGACTCGGGGTGGAACTGGACGCCGCACAGCGGAGCCGTCCTGTGTTCGAGTCCCATGATGATGCCGCTGGCCGTCCGCGCGGTGACGGTGAGGGCTGCCGGGACGTCGTCACTCACCGCTGCGAGCGAGTGGTAGCGCGTAGCGGTGACCGGCGACGGGAGCCCGGCGAAGACACTCGTGGAATCGTGTTCCACGAGTGACGTCTTGCCGTGCATGAGTTCGGGCGCATGCGTGACCGTCCCGCCGTAGGCTTCGGCCAGCGCCTGGTGCCCGAGGCACACTCCGAGCATCGGCTTCGCGTGGTCGCCGCACCACCGGATGAGATCGACGCAGACACCGGCCTCGGCAGGTGTGCCGGGCCCGGGGGAGATCAGCACGCCGTCGCGGGACGCGGCCATCTCCTCGGCCTCGGCGAGGGTGACGTCGTCGTTCCGGACCACGGTCGTCTCGGCACCGAGTTCCTGCAGGTACCCGACGAGCGTGTAGACGAAGCTGTCGTAGTTGTCGACGACGAGGATACGGGTGGTGTCAGCCATGAGCTCAGGGGGACCAATCGTTGAAGCTGGAGGCGGGTCGGACCGGGAGACCCAGGGGGAACGCGCAGACACTCGGTGCTGCGGCTGCGAGGACCCCCGGGAGGACGATGCGCATCCAGGGGATGCCAGGACTCACCGGCTAGGCAATGATACGCTCCCGGGCTGGGAACCGCCGATGGCAGCCCGCCGTAATGCCGTCCGGACGGCGCGGCCCGCGGGTGAGACCCTCCCTGCCGCTTCGATGCACCGGTAGCCGGCGGTTCTTGGCTAGAATCGTTCGGAGAACCGGGCCGCCGGACGTCGTCGTTCCCTCAGGGTTGCCTGCGGACCGCGACGCGCCGGAGCGGCCGGCGAGACCATCGGCGTACCTGATCCGCAGGTGCGCCCTGTCGAGGAGGATCCGTGCCCGAGTCCAAGCCCCGCAAGAGAGCCAGCTCCGCTGCGGCCACCGTGAATTCCTCGCAGCCCAAGCCGAACCCGGTCTGGTACAAGCCCGTGATGTTCGGGCTCATGATCATCGGCCTGCTGTGGATCATCACGTTCTACATCTCGATGTCCACCCTCCCGGTCGCGGCCTGGGGGTCATGGAACATCCTGGTGGGCTTCGGGATCGCCATCGTCGGCTTCCTGATGACCACGCGCTGGCGCTGACCGCTGGAGTTGTAGGACCCGTTCCACATCCAGCGCGGGTCGAGTTCACGTCCGGTCCGTAGCCCGCCGCGGTGAGCGGTGCACGGATGCCGCGGTCGACGTCGGGCAGGTACCCGATGAGGACGTCCGCTGGTCCGCCCATGGCCGGATCCCCGGTCACAGCCGGAAGGACGGTGCCATCGGCGCGCCCCGGACCCTCCCCGGGATGGTCCCGCACCAGGTGGCGCAGCGTCGCACCCTCCGGTGGCCTGTCCAGGATGCTGCCCTGCTCGCCGTCGACATCACCGACCTACCACGTCTCCCGCGACCCCCGCGTCTACCGCGTCTTCCGCGACAGGCAGGCCCGACCGGCCCCCACGGGTCCGGAGGGCATGGCCGTCGAGGACGAGCGGTTTCGTCGGTGTGGCGCGGCGGAGCGGGTGGAGCTGCCCGGAGGGCCTCTCGGCCGGCGAGACCTCTACCGAAGGGCGCGGATGCACTGCGCGCTCCAAGTACCCTGTGCCGGCGGGCAGCGCTCGATGAGGCCTCACCGGGTCCCGCCTCGGGGTCCGGTGCGGGAGCAGGGACCGCTGGTGCAGGTGCCGCAAGGGGTTCGGGATCGGGAGGGGAAGCGCGGCCGGACCTTGTCCCCACTGTGCACACGGTGTGCAGAAAGTTATCCACAGGTGTGCACATTATTGTTGATGATTCACGGAACGGCCCGGAATCTCGGGCCCCGCTTATCCACAGGTGTGGAATTACATGTGTGTAAGTTATCCCCCGTGTGGATAAGGGGTGTGGAAAACGTGGTGAAGGGCCGGTGCAGGAGCGCCGGCCCTTCATCGGTGTGATTCCTAGATCGGGAGGAGTGTCACGCCCAGGAACGTCAGTCCACCGAGGATCACGACGATGCCGCCGATCCCCAGCCACTGCAGACGCGACTGGCGGGCTCCCTTCGGCGCGTAGGCGATCACGGCTGCGCAGGCAGCACCGGCGAGGAGTCCTCCGAGGTGCGCCTGCCACGCGATGCCCGGCACCACGAACCCGATCACGGCATTGATGGCGATCAGGACGACGATCTGGCGTACGTCCCCACCGCGCTTGCGCTGGATGATGAACAGGGCCCCGAAAAGGCCGAACACGGCGCCCGAGGCGCCCACCACGTACTGCAGGGGCCCGCTCAGCAGGAGGACGCCCAGGGAACCGCCGACCGCCGAGACGAGGTACAGCGCCAGGAACCGCGCCCGGCCCATCGACGGCTCGAGGACCTTTCCCAGGATGTACAGCGCATACATGTTGAAGGCGATGTGCAGGAAGGAACCCTGCGAGTGGAGGAAGGCCGCGGTGAGCATGCGCCAGGGCTCGGCCGGTATGACACCGCCGGCGCCGGCGGTGAAGACCGGTGCGTAGGAGAACGCCCGGGTCAGTCCCGGCACCACGAGCTGGAGCAGGAACACTCCCACGCAGATGGCGATCAGCGTGGTGGTGACGACGGGGGTGCCCCCGCGCGCGACGCCGCCGAAGGCGTTCCTGCGGACCGGCGCGCCCGCCGCCTGCTCACGCACGCAGTCGACGCACTGGAAGCCGACCGCGGCGGGCCGCTGGCATTCGGCGCAGGCCGGGCGGCCGCACCGCTGGCACCTCACATAGCTGACGCGATCGAGGTGCCGCGGGCAGACGGGTGCCTCCTGGCTGCCGGCGTCGGGCGCGGGGACACCGTAGGACATTCGGTTAGAGCTGTTCCACGGTGATGCTCTCGATGACGACGTCGTCGAGAGGCTTGTCCCTCATGTCCGTTGCGATCGAGTTCAGCTTGTCGACCACCTTGCGTGATTCCTCGTCGGTGACGTCTCCGAAGATGGTGTGCTTGCCCTGGAGCCACGTCGTCGGGACGGACGTGATGAAGAACTGCGATCCGTTGGTCCCTCGTCCTCCCTGCAGCCCGGCATTGGCCATGGCGAGCTTGTACGGCTCGGTGAACGTCAGGTCGGGGTTGATCTCGTCGTCGAACTTGTAGCCGGGGCCACCGATGCCCTGCCCCAGGGGATCGCCGCCCTGGATCATGAAGTCCCTGATGATGCGGTGAAAGATGGTGCCGTTGTAGAGGGGAGCGTTGCTCTCCTCCCCGGTCTGGGGGTGCGTCCAGGCGATCTCGCCCGTCGCGAGGCCCACGAAGTTCTTCACGGTCTTCGGCGCATGGTTGCCGAAGAGGTTCACCTCGATATCGCCCTGGTTGGTGTGGATGGTCGCTTTTGCGGTTGGGATAGCAGTCATTCGGCCATTCTTTCACGCGGCCCCTGACAATAAGCTGGAGTAGTGCCATTCCGCCCACAGTGGAACAACCGGTTCGCACGGTCTTCCGCCGGGCCACGGATAGCACCCCCTGCCCATGCAACGTAGGCTGATCACAACGAGCAACCACCCCCTGGAGGTTTTTGTGAAGAACAACGTACGCGCCCCCCACGATCTCGAGGAGAGCGTCGCCATCGGAGCAGCTTTCGCTGCCGGAGTCGCAGCAGCGCGGGCCTGGGCATCACCGCACGTCGATGCCGCCTACGGCTGGGCCAAGCCCCGGCTGGAGAAGGGCATCGAGACCGCGGGCCCCGCACTGCAGGACACCGTCCGGAAGGCCACGGAAGGGGTATCCGGCGGTATCGCCGTCGTCACCCCCCTCATCCAGGACCGGATCGACAAGGTCACTCCCGCGCTGACCTCCGCCAAGGGCAAGGTCGTGGACGAGTACCTGCCGGCACTGTCCACCCGGCTCGGGGAATCGGCCGACACGGCGTCCCGCTCCCTCGCGGAGGCCACCGTGCCGCCGGTCGTCGAGAAGGCGGTCATCAAGATGACCGGCGACAAGAAGGCCGTGAAGAACGCCCAGAAGCGCCTGGTCGCCGCGACCATGCAGGCCTCCAAGGATCTGAAGAAGAGCAAGGCACGCAAGTCGGGCAAGGGATGGCTCGTCGTCGGGATCATCGCGTCCGCGATCATTGCCGGCCTCGCTGCATGGCGGGCCTCGAAGCCGGTCGAGGATCCCTGGAAGAGCCCCGCTCCGATCAAGTCCGCCCCTGCCTCCACCTCCGGCGGCACGTCGCAGGAAGCGAAGGACGTCGTCGCCTCCGTCAAGGAAGCGGCCGAACGAGCGACGAAGGAGTCGGCCGAGCCCGCCGGCGATGTGAAGACCACCGCCGCGGATGCGGCCGCCAAGGTCGCGGAGTCGACGAAGGACGCGACGGAAGCGGCGAAGCACGCCGCCAAGCCGCAGGAGCCCAAGGCCTGACGACGCCACTCCTGGAGGAGACCCCCGGCACCATGGTGCCGGGGGTTTTCTATTCCTGGAAAAGCATGCTTTTCTCGGAATGTTTACGCCCGCTGCTTCAGTCCCCACCGAGCGCGGGCGGGGGGCCGGCCGTCGCCTGCTCCAGCATCCGCCGGCGGTCCCTGCGCTGCTGGCCCCGGATGACGACAGCCAGGCCGACAAGGATCAGGATCAGGCCCCCGTAGGTCCCGGCAGGAAGCTTCTCCCCGAGGAACACGGCCGCGAGGAGTGCAGCGCCGGGGATCTCCAGCAGGATGATCATCGACACGACGAGCGGACTCATCACCGCGAGCAGGTGGTTGAACACCGAGTGGCCCATGATCTGCGCCAGCAGGGTGACCGCGAGGATCCCCGCCCACGCCGCGGGGGAAAAGCCGATGACCGGCTGCCCCGTGATCGCGCACAGGACCAGCAGGATCCCGGCGCAGGCTCCGTAGCAGAGGGTCGTGTAGGTGCCGGTGGACATCGTCCGCCGTGCCGCCGCTCCCGCCATCTGGTAGACACCCGCCAGGGCCCCACCGGCCAGCGCGAGCAGATCTCCGAGGAGCGCTTCGCCCGAGAGCGAGAGGTCGAACCCGGTGATGATGACCACACCCACGAATGCGACGGCGAGCCCCGCCACCACGGCACCGTGCGGCCGGGATCCCAGGAGCGCATTGAACAGTGCGATCCATGCCACCTGGAGACAGACCAGTGCGGTGGCCGCTGCCACGGACGTGAGCTTCAGCGCGGTGATGAAGCATGCGAAGTGCAGCGCCAGCGCCACGGCCGCCACGGCGAGCCGCCGGTAGTCCGCGCCGCGCAGGGCGGCGAACTCGGCCCGCTTGGAGACGGCGGCGGGCCCCCCCATGAGCACCGCACCCAGGAGGTTCCGCCAGAACGCTATGGCGAGGACGGGCGCCGCCGTCGCTGCCATGATCGGGCCGGATGCGGACACACCGATCACGCCCAGGATCGAGAGGAAGATAATCACCCGGCAACCCTATTGCACTCCATCGGTGCTCCCGGGACGACGCTTAACGCGAGAAGTCCCGGTCGATGACCGGGACTTCCCTTCGGTGGAGGCACGGGGACTCGAACCCCGAACCCCCTGCTTGCAAAGCAGGTGCGCTACCAATTGCGCCATGCCCCCGAAACAGAACTCGTCCAGTATAGGTGCACCGGATGATGCTCTGTGCTATGCGAGATCGTCCGTGGCGTTGCTCCAGACGTTCTTGCTCTTCTCGGAATCTTGCCACCGCTTGTACATCAGGACACTGGCTGCAGCCGCTGCCGCGATGAGCAACTTCTTCACATCAGTCTCCTTGCAACTACCTGCCGGTGGCAGATCCGTGGGCGTACCAGGACTTGAACCTGGGACCTCTTCGTTATCAGCGAAGCGCTCTAACCGCCTGAGCTATACGCCCCGATACCTCTTCGGGCCGAGATACGACTTTACAGTAGTGTCTCGGCATTTCTCAAATCGCCCGCGGGCGCCGAAGGGGCAGGGGTCCTAGTCGTCCGTCAGCGTGACGCCGATGCCGCCGACCAGGGTGGACGAGATGTTGTAGAGGACGGCCGAGAGCATGGCCAGGGCTGTCAGGAGCACCACGTTCACCACGGCGATGATCGTGGCGAACGAGAGCACCTGCGGCAATGACGCGAACTGGCGGAGGTCGAATCCACCGTTCTCGGAGCCGGCGATCTCCCGCAGGAGCTCGTTGACCCCGTCGAAGATGCCGGTCAGGTCGAGGACGGTCCAGATGACGAAGGACGCGACGACCGTGACGATCCCCAGCGCGACGGACAACAGGAACGACATCTTCAGGACCGACCACGGATCGACCTTGCTGACGAGCAGGCGGGCCTTGCGGGCCTTCGCCTTCGGTGCCGGCTTGACGAGATTGGGTCGCTGCCCCGGACGGCCGGCCTGCGCACCCGCGGATGCAGGACGCTGGGCAGGGCGGGCAGGCGCGTTCACGCGCGGAGGAGCCCCGGGCGTCCGCACTTGTCCGCTGGACGACCGCGGGTTGGTGTTGGCCGAGCTCACTCGCTACCTCCGTGTTCCGGCGACTCAGCGTCAGGCTCAGCCGTTTCCTCTGTCGACAACCGTACTTCATCGGCTGTGAACTCCGCAGGATCCTCCTGCGGAGAGACCGTATCGATCACGTCGACATCCGGGCTGCCCTCGGAGGGATCCTCGATGAGGCCCTCCTCCACGGCGACGCTACGCTCGCTGTTCCGGGCCACGGCGATGATCCGGTCGGTCTTGTCGGGCTTCGCGAAGATGACGCCCATCGTGTCGCGGCCCTTGGCAGGGACGCCGGCGACGGCGGACCGGACGACCTTGCCGCCGCCCATGACGACCAGCACCTCGTCCTCCTCCTGCACCACGAGGGCGCCCACGAGGTCCCCGCGCTCCTCGGCCAGCTTCGCGACCTTGATGCCCAGGCCGCCACGGCCCTGGACACGGTAGTCGTCGACCCTGGTCCTCTTCGCGAAACCGCCCTCGGTGACGATGAAGACGTAGGAGTCGTCGGTGACCACCTTGGCGGCCAGCAGCTCGTCGTCGTCGCGGAACTTCATGCCGGTCACACCCGACGTCGCGCGTCCCATGGGTCGCAGGGCGTCGTCGTCGGCCGTGAAGCGCAGCGACTGTCCCTTCCGCGAGACGAGCATGATGTCGTCCTCGCCGGAGACGAGCTGCGCGGAGACGAGCTCGTCGTTGTCGCGCAGGTTGATCGCGATGACACCCGCCGTCCGGTTGGTGTCGTAGTCCTCGAGGCGGGTCTTCTTGACGAGCCCCCGCTTGGTGGCCAGGACCAGGTAGGGGGACTGCTGGTAGTCGCGCAGGTCCAGCACCTGGGCGATCGTCTCGTCCGGCTGGAAGGCCAGGAGATTCGCCACGTGCTGGCCCTTTGCATCACGCGCGGCCTCGACGAGCTCGTAGGCCTTCGCCCGGTACACCCGGCCCAGGTTGGTGAAGAACAGGAGCCAGTGGTGCGTGGTGGTGACGAAGAAGTGCTCGACGACGTCGTCGCCGCGCAGCTGTGCCCCCTTGATGCCCTTGCCGCCGCGCGCCTGCTGCCGGTAGTTGTCGCTGCGCGTGCGCTTGACGTATCCCCCGCGGGTGATGGTGACGACCATCTCCTCCTCGGGGATGAGGTCCTCCATGCTCATGTCGCCGTCGTAGCCCATGAGGATGTCGGTGCGGCGGTCGTCGCCGAACTTCGCCACGATCTCCGCGAGTTCGGTGCTGACGATGCCGCGCTGGACGTCCTCCGACGCGAGGATGCGGTTGAACTCGGTGATCATCGATTCGAGTTCGGCGTGCCGGTCCTGGATCTTCTGCCGCTCGAGCGCCGCGAGCCGGCGCAGCTGCATGTTGAGGATGGCGGTGGCCTGCAGCTCGTCGATGGCGAGCAGCCCCATGAGCCCGTCACGGGCCTCCTCGGTGGTGGAGGAGGCGCGGATCAGCGCGATGACCTCGTCGAGCGCGTCGAGCGCCTTCAGGAGGCCGCGGAGGATGTGGGCCTCCTCTTCCGCCTTGCGCAGCCGGTAGCGGGTACGCCGCACGATGACTTCGAGCTGGTGGTTCACCCAGTGCCGGATGAAGGCGTCGAGGCTGAGCGTGCGGGGCACGTCGTCGACGATCGCCAGCATGTTCGCGCTGAAGTTGTCCTGGAGCTGCGTGTGCTTGTACAGGTTGTTGAGGACCACCTTGGCGACGGCGTCGCGCTTGAGCACGATCACCAGGCGCTGGCCGGTCCGTCCGGACGTCTCGTCGCGCAGATCGGCGATGCCGCTGATCTTGCCGTCCTTGACCAGTTCGGCGATCTTGATCGCGAGGTTGTCCGGGTTGGCCTGGTACGGGAGCTCCGTGACGACGAGGCAAGTCCGGTTCTGGATCTCCTCGACGTTGACGACGGCGCGCATGGTGATCGAGCCGCGCCCGGTGCGGTAGGCGTCCTCGATGCCCTTGTGCCCCAGGATCTGGGCACCGGTCGGGAAGTCGGGGCCCTTGATCCGGGCGATCAGCGCCTCGAGCAGTTCTTCCTTCGAGGCCTCCGGGTTCTCCAGGTACCACTGGACACCGTCGGCCACCTCGCGCAGGTTGTGCGGGGGGATGTTCGTGGCCATGCCGACCGCGATGCCCGAGGATCCGTTGACGAGCAGGTTCGGGAAGCGCGACGGCAGGATCGTCGGCTCCTGGTTCTTGCCGTCGTAGTTGTCCTGGAAGTCGACGGTCTCCTCGTCGATGTCGCGCACCATCTCCATGGCGAGCGGGGCCATCTTCGTCTCGGTGTATCGCGGAGCCGCGGCGCCGTCGTTACCGGGTGAGCCGAAGTTCCCCTGGCCCAGCGCCAGCGGGTAGCGCATGGTCCAGTCCTGGATCAGGCGGACCAGGGCGTCGTAGATCGCGGAATCACCGTGCGGGTGGTACTGGCCCATGACCTCGCCGACCACGCGGGCGCACTTGTTGAACGAGCGGTCGGGCCGGTAGCCGCCGTCGAACATGGCGTACAGCACGCGGCGGTGCACGGGCTTGAGGCCGTCGCGGACATCGGGCAGGGCCCGGCCGACGATGACCGCCATCGCGTAGTCCAGGTAGGACCGCTGCATCTCGGTCTGCAGGTCGACCTGCTCGACGCGGTCGGTCAGGACCTCACCCTCGATGGGCTCGTCCGGTCCGTTGCCGGTGATGTCGTCACTCATGAATCAGTTCCGTTCGTGAAAGGTTCTCGACCACAAAGGAGACGCGGTCGCCGGCCGATGCCCGACATCTTGTGTAGGCGCTTTGATATCTGCGAGGAACGAGCAGATTTCGTTGCGCCGGCAAGAATGCCGGGTGTCGGCTCAGATATCGAGGAAACGCACGTCCTTGGCGTTCTGCTGGATGAAGTTGCGGCGGGACTCGACGTCCTCGCCCATCAGCACCGAGAACACCTGGTCCGCCGCGGCGGCGTCGTCCATGGTCACCTGGAGCAGCGTGCGGTGGTCCGGATCCATGGTGGTCTCCCACAGTTCCGTGTAGTCCATCTCGCCGAGGCCCTTGTAGCGCTGGATGCCGTTGTCCTTGGGCAGCCGCTGGTTGTTGGCGAGCCCGATCCGGATGACCTCGTCACGCTCGCGGTCGCTGAACACGTAGTCGTGCTTCGCGTTGGACCACTTGATCCGGTACAGCGGCGGCTGGGCCAGGTAGACGAAGCCGTTCTCGATCAGGGGACGCATGTAGCGGAACAGCAGCGTGAGCAGCAGCGTGGTGATGTGCTGGCCGTCCACGTCCGCATCGGCCATGAGCACGATCTTGTGGTAGCGGGCCTTGTCCACGTTGAAGTCCTCGCCGATGCCCGCGCCGAACGCGGTGATCATGGCCTGGACCTCGCTGTTGCCGAGGGCGCGGTCGAGGCGGGCGCGTTCGACGTTCAGGATCTTCCCGCGGAGGGGGAGGATGGCCTGGGTCTCGGGGTTGCGTCCTCGGACGGCCGAACCGCCGGCCGAGTCGCCCTCCACGATGTAGATCTCCGACCGGGCGGGGTCCTTGGACTGGCAGTCCTTGAGCTTGCCCGGCATGCCACCGGACTCCAGCAGCCCCTTGCGCCGCGTGGACTCGCGCGCCTTGCGCGCCGCGAGGCGGGCCTGCGACGCCTGGATCGACTTGCGGATGACATCGCGGGCCGGGCCGGGGTTGCGCTCGAGCCAGTCGCCCAGCTGATCGGTGACGACACGCTGGACGAAGCCCTTGACCTCGGAGTTGCCGAGCTTCGTCTTCGTCTGGCCCTCGAACTGCGGCTCCGACAGCTTGACGGAGATGACGGCGGTCAGTCCCTCGCGGATGTCGTCACCCGTGAGGTTGTCGTCCTTCTCCTTGATGATGTTCTTCTCGCGTGCGTACTTGTTGATCAGCGTGGTCATGGCAGCACGGAAGCCCTCTTCGTGGGTGCCACCCTCGTGCGTGTTGATCGTGTTCGCGTAGGTGTGCACGCTCTCGGAGTACGCCGACGTCCACTGCAACGCGATCTCGACGGACATGGTCCGGTCGGTGTCCTCGGTCTCGAAGGCGATCACGTCGGGGTGGACGACGTCCACGCGCTTGGACGAGTTGAGGTGGCGGACGTAGTCCAGCAGCCCGTTCTCGTAGAAATACACCACGGCCCGGTGCTTCGGCTCGCCGTCGGACTCCTGCGCGTTCTCGACCTCGGTGACCTCGTCGGTCTGCACGGCGTCGACCCGTTCGTCGGTCAGTGTGATGCGCAGCCCCTTGTTGAGGAACGCCATCTGCTGGAAGCGCGCGCGGAGTGTCTCGAAGTCGAACTCGGTGCTCTCGAAGATCGCTTCGTCCGGGTAGAACGTCTGGGTGGTCCCGGTCTCCGAGGTCTCCTCACCCTTCCTCAGTTCACCGAACGGCTTGCCACCGTCCCTGAAGGACTGGCGCCAGACGTGTCCTTGCCGGCGGACCTCGGTCTCGACGCGCTTGGACAGGGCATTGACGACGGAGATACCGACACCGTGCAGGCCACCCGATACCGCGTATCCTCCGCCGCCGAACTTGCCGCCGGCATGGAGGATGGTCATCACGACCTCCACGGTGGGACGTCCCTCGGTGGGGTGCATGTCGACGGGGATGCCGCGTCCGTTGTCGACGACCTTGACACCACCGTCGGTCTGGAGCGTGATCTCGATGTGGTCGCAGTACCCGGCCAGCGCCTCGTCGACGGAGTTGTCCACGACTTCGTAGACGAGGTGGTGGAGACCGCGGGGGCCGGTGGACCCGATGTACATGCCGGGGCGCTTCCGGACCGCTTCCAGACCCTCGAGGACGGTGATCTCGCTGGCACCGTATGCGTGTTCCGTCGCCGCCTCCAGAATCGGGGACTCGCCTTCGCCGATCAACACATCACTTGCATTCAACTCGTTCTCGTGTGCCACAGGCGTAGACGGCTCCTCAGCTGGATAGGCAAAACAATCTCGCTCCATTCTACCCCGTGGAGGGCTACAATCCCGCACGAGTAGGCCCTCACTGTCCAATAAACAGCCACCAGAGCCGATCGCGGGTCCTTCCATGAGGACGTATACGCCGGGCGGACCCCCGATCGACGTACAGGCCGTCCAGCGGGTGCGCGGACCGGCTCGGTTCAGCCGTACGTGTCGCGGGGCCCCCGCCCCTTGACGGAGCGCCCGCCCTTGCGCCAGCTCGGCGCCGCCGGCCCGACGACGGCGAGGCGCGTCACCACCCCGGCACCGAGTTCGGCCTCGAAACGCTGCAGCACCTGCGGGGTGATGAGGCGCAGCTGTGTCGCCCATGCCGTGGAATCGCACCGCACGAGCACCGTGTCGGCGTCGAAGCTCTCGGGTACGCAGTGCGCCGCGATGTCGGCACCCACGATCTCGTCCCAACGGGTCAGCACCGATCCGATCGCCACCGGCGACTTCCAGCCTCGTTCGGCCAGCATCCTCGAGAAGACGTTGCCGACCCCCTCCGGATCCCTGCCGCCGTAGACGGGTTCGGGTGAGTACCGGCGGCGGGTCTTCTTGGCGGTGGGTGAGGCTGCGGCCTCCCGGGGCGTGCCCCGCGACTGGGAAGCGTTGCGCAGCCGGTTGAGCAGCGCCTGGGGAGCATCCTGCTCGGGGAACGGCCCGGGCTGCCCCGTCCCGTCCCCACCGGCAGCGCCGTCGTCCCGTCCGCCCCGGTGCCGGCTCGTCGGCATGTCGGGATCCGCCCCCTCGGTCGGGGCGTCATCCGGCGGGTGTCCGTCACTCATCGGTTTCCCCGGCTTCCACCCGTGCGGTCGCACCGGTATCGGTCGGCTGCTCGGCGGAACCGTCGGGCTCCTCGATCCCACCCGGGACGACGCGGATCTGGCGTCCCAGGAGGGCCTGCGGTATGTCGTCCCCGACGGCCGCCGTCACCAGCACCTGCTCGGCCGGCGCGACGATCGCCGCCAGGCGGGTCCGCCGTTGGGCGTCGAGTTCGGCGAAGACGTCGTCGAGGATCAGCACCGGATCGCCCCCGGGCGTATGGTCCTCCTCGAGCAGCAGGTAGTACGACGCCAGCCGCAGGGCGAGGGCCATCGACCAGGTCTCACCGTGCGAGGCATAGCCCTTGGCCGGGACCTGGCCGAGGAGCAGGTCGAGCTCGTCCCGGTGCGGTCCCACGAGTGAGATGCCCCGCTCGAGTTCCTTCCTGCGGTGCCGGAGGAGGCTCCCCACGAACAGAGCGGTCAGTTCTGGCAGTGCCAGATCCCGCAGCGCCTCCGGAGGCGCGTCACCTCCGGTGCCCGCGCCGTCGGAGTCCCCCGCGAGGTCCGACGACGACGAGACGCTGGAGACGTAGGTGATGTCGGCGCCTTTCGAACCGTCGGTCAGTTCCTTGTAGGCGCGCTGTACGTGCGGGCGCAGCTTGTCGACGAGGAGCAGCCGCGCGGACAGCAGTCTCGCCCCGGCTTCGGCGAGGTGCTGGTCCCAGACGTCGAGGGTCGACTCATGGGCCGTGGAGAACCTGCCGGCGGCACGTGCCGACTTGAGGAGGGCGTTGCGCTGCTTGAGGACACGCTCGTACTCGGCACGCAGCGCCGACTGATGGGGAAGGAGCGAGACCAGGACCTCGTCCAGGTACCGGCGCCTTCCCGAGGGATCCCCCTTCACCAGTGCCAGGTCCTCGGGAGCGAAGAGGACGGTCTTGAGGATTCCCGCGGCGTCCCTGGCCCGCACCGGATTGGACCTGTTGATCCGGGCCCGGTTCGCGGCGACGGCGTTGATCTCCACCTCGACGCCGGTGCGTTGCGTCCCGCGGACGAATCGGCCACGGATGATCGCGCGTTCCTCGCCGAAGGCGATGAGCGGTTTGTCGGTGCTCACGCGGTGCGACGAGAGTGTCGCGAGATACCCGATGGCCTCGACGATGTTCGTCTTCCCGACACCGTTCGGCCCGACGAAGACCGTGATGCCGGGCTCTATGGCGGTGTCGAGTTGCCTGTAGCTCCGGAATCCGGTGAGCGAGAGGTGCTCAACGTACACCGGGGAGCACCTACTCGGGGTTCGACTGGGCCGGCTTCACCGCATGGCCGCCGAACTGGTTGCGGAGCGCTGCGACCATCTTCATCGACGGGGAGTCGTCCTGCCGTGAGGTGAAACGGGCGAAGAGAGCTGCTGTGATGGCGGGGGCCGGGACCGAATTCGCGATGGCTTCCTCGACGGTCCAGCGGCCCTCACCGGAGTCCTCGACGTAGCCGGCGATCTTCGAAAGCCCCGGGTCCTCCTGGAGGGCCTTCACGAGCAGGTCCAGCAGCCAGGAGCGGACGACGGTGCCCTTCTGCCACGCGGCGAAGGTCCCGTGGACGTCCTTGACGATGTCCTTCGCCTCGAGGAGTTCGTACCCTTCGGCGTAGGACTGCATGAGCCCGTACTCGATGCCGTTGTGGACCATCTTGGCGTAGTGCCCCGCACCGACGTCACCCACGTGCACGAAGCTCTCGGCGCGATCGCCCTCCGGGCGGAGGGCATCGAAGACCGGCATGGCGAGTTCCACGTCGGCCTGGCTGCCACCGGCCATCAGGCCGTACCCGTTCGCCAGCCCCCACACCCCGCCGGAGACACCGCAGTCGAGGAACCGGATGCCCTTCTGCGCGAGGAGCGTGGCGTGGATCTGATCGTCGGTGAACTTCGAGTTCCCGCCGTCGATGACGAGGTCACCCTCGGACAGGACCTCGGAGAGGTCCTTGACGACACCGTCGGTGATCTGGCCTGCGGGGACCATCACCCAGACGATGCGTGGTGCTGGAAGCGCCTCGACGAGCTCGTCGAGGGTCGACACATCGGTGAGGTCGGGATTGCGGTCGAAGCCGGTGACCTCGATGCCCTTCTCGCGGAGCCGCTCCCTCATGTTGAATCCCATTTTGCCGAGTCCAATGAGGCCGATGTGCATGAGCTTCTCTTTCTGACGATGTGTCCGGCCGGCGTTCCGCCCGGCCGCTGTCCCTGCGGAGCGGTTACTGGTTGGGCAACCGCACGGGCATCAGCAGGTACCTGTAGTCTTCCCTGTCCTCACCGGAGGCGTCATCCTGCGCGGAGATCACCGCAGGCTTGGGTGGTGAGGTAAAGGAGAACCGGACGTACGGGCTGCTGAACGCGCCGAGGCCCTCGCTCAGGTAGTGCGGGTTGAACGCGACGGTGATGTCGTCGCCGTCGAGGGTGGCCTCGATGGCCTCCGAGGCCTGTGCGTCCTCGCCGGTACCGGCGTCGAGGGTCACCTGGCCTTCGGTGAAAGCGAGGCGGACGGGGGTGTTGCGCTCGGCCACGAGCGAGACGCGACGGACGGCTTCCACCAGGGTGCTGGTCTGCACGGTGGCGTGGATCGGGGTGTTCTCGGGGAACAGCGAACGGATCTTCGGGTAGTCGCCATCCACGAGCAGGGATGTCGTCCGGCGTCCGCCGGACTCGAAACCGATCAGCTCGGAGTCTTCGGAGAAGGCGATGTTCAGGTCACCGGCTCCGCCGAGGGTCTTGGCGACCTCGTTGAGGGTCTTCGCCTTCACGAGTGCACTGGTGGAGATCCCGGGAGTCGTCGGCTTCCAGGACACTTCCCGGAGGGCGAGCCGGTATCGGTCCGTCGCGAGGAGGGTGATGAGGTCGTCCTCGATCTCCATGCGGACACCTGTGAGGATCGGCAGTGTGTCGTCGCGGCTCGCGGCGATGATCACCTGGGAGACGGCCTGGGCGAAGGCCTCACCGTCGACCACTCCGCTCACGTCCGGCAGTTTGGGGAGTTCCGGGTACTCGCCCTCCGGCATGGTGGCGAGGTTGAACCGGCTGTTGCGGCATGTGAGGGTCACCTTCGACCCATCGGTGGCCACCTCGACGGGCGCCGAGGGCAGGCTGCGGCAGATGTCGGCGAGCAGCCGTCCGGACACGAGGATCGTGCCTTCCTCGAGGACGTCGGCGGCGATCTCGAGCCGTGCCGAGATCTCGTAGTCGAAGCTGGCGAGGCTCAGTGAGCCACCTTCGGCCTTGATCAGGAGTCCGGCGAGGACGGGGACCGGAGGGCGTGGCGACAGGGAACGGGCGGTCCAGGACACAGCCTCCGCAAGTACATCCCGCTCGACTCTGAATTTCACGGAGCAGTGCCGCCTTTCGCCAGATCAAAAAACAGCCACCGGTCAATCGCCGGCGGATGGTGGGTGGGTTCCGGTTCCGGAGGTGTCCGGGCACGGGGAACTACAACCCTACTGGGGAACAGCTTAGCCGCAGAGCGGCGGTGCTCAGCAGGGCCCAGGAGGGCTGGGACGGGGCGTGCGGAACGTGGAATGTTATTTGACGAACTTTTGAAGTTTAAGGTTCGTAGTGTTAATAACTGCTGTGGATTCTGTGGATAAGTCCGCCGGACCGGGCATCGGCGCGGATCTGCCCTGTGGACAAGGTGTGCGTTCAGGGGAAGGGCCGCAGCAGGGGCTTGTGGGCAGAATCCTTGTCATTTCGCGGATCCACAGGCGGTAGGGGGTTTTTCCTCAGGCTGGGTGCCGATGTTCCCCCGGTTATCCACAGGTGTGTCCACACCTGTTAATTACCGGGGTGCGCCACGGTGTTCCCTTGGCGGGCGTCAGGCCTCGCGTTGCTTGTGCTTGATCCGGTTGGTCAGTTCGGTGACCTGGTTGAAGATCGCACGGCGTTCGGCCATGAGTTCGCGGATCTTGCGGTCGGCGTGGATGACCGTCGTGTGGTCGCGCCCGCCGAGCTCCTGTCCGATCTTCGGCAGCGACATGTCCGTCAGCTCACGGCAGAGGTACATGGCGATCTGGCGAGCGGTGACGAGGGTCCTCGTGCGGGACTTGCTGCACAGCTCCTCCATGCTGATCTGGAAGTAGTCCGCCGTCTGCGCCATGATCACGGTCGACGTGATCTCCTGCGCTCCGTCGTCGGAGATCAAATCCTTCAGGACGATCTCCGCCAGGTTCACGTCGACCGTCTGGCGATTGAGGCTGGCGAAGGCAGTGACCCTGATCAGCGCTCCCTCCAGTTCCCGGATGTTGGTCGCGATCTTCGACGCGATGTACTCGAGGACGTCGTCCGGCGCGCTCAGGCTGTCGCTGATCGCCTTCTTGCGGAGGATCGCGATGCGGGTCTCCAGTTCGGGCGGCTGGATATCCGTCAGGAGGCCCCACTCGAACCGGGACCGCATGCGCTCCTCGAACCCGATCAGCTGCTTGGGTGGCATGTCGGAGGTGATGACCACCTGCTTGTTGTGGTTGTGCAGGGCATTGAAGGTGTGGAAGAACTCCTCCATGGTCCGGTCCTTGCCGGAGAGGAACTGGATGTCGTCGATCAGCAGGATGTCCACGTTGCGGTAGGTCTGCTTGAAGCTGGAGCCCTCGTCGTCGCGGATCGAGTTGATGAAGTCGTTGGTGAACTCCTCGGAATTCACGTAGCGCACCCGGATACCCGTGTAGAGGTGCCGGGCGTAGTGGCCGATGGCGTGCAGCAGGTGGGTCTTGCCGAGCCCCGAGTCCCCGTAGATGAAGAGGGGGTTGTACGCCTTCGCGGGTGCCTCGGCCACCGCGACCGCAGCGGCGTGGGCAAACCGGTTCGAGGAACCGATGACGAACGTGTCGAAGATGTACTTGGGGTTGAGCCTGCCGAACTCGTGGGAGTTGCTGGGCGGGGTCGGCGAGGGCTTGGCCTCACCCTTGGGTTCCGGTGAGACTTCCTCGGGTTCCTGCTCGGGCGCTTCCTCCGCGACCGGGGTCAGCTCGGGATCGATGACGAAAGCGCACTGGATGTCTTCCCGGAAGACGTCGCGGAGCGCCTCGTCGAGGGCGGCCTTGAGCTGGGTCTGCAGGACCTCACGGGTCAGTTCGTTCGGAACGGCGATGAGCATGGTGGTGCCGATGAGCCCCTGGGCCTGGGCGAGCACCATGAAGCCGCGCTGGCGAGGGGTGACGCGATCGTCCTGCTCGAGGGTCCGGATGACTTTACGCCAGGAACTCCCGACGTCGTTTACCTCATCTGTACCCACGAAAAACCCCTCTTGGCTGCACAACCGCTCGAAAAGGTCCGTTCTCCACAGAGTTGTGCACATGTCGTGGATAAACGGACCAGAGCCAAGACTAGAGGATGAAAAGTGCAGAAGATAGCGGACTGGAGCGTCCTGACGGGGGCTGTGAAGGCCCTCACAGGGCGCCGTCGGGATGCGTGTAGTGTGGCTCGAGCAGCGGTTGTCCACAGGTCCGTGGAAAAGTAGCCCACAGGGCGGCGACGGCTGGTTTGACGCCCGTGAGCTGCGTCCCCTAACGTTATGTAGTCCAACATGTCTGCATTTCGCATGCCATCACAGATGTTCCCGGGTACTAAGAGGCCTCGGGATGTGACAGCTCCTCCGCGAATGTCGGATATACACCTTCATCGCGTCAGTCTGTTCTTCCCCCTTGTTGCAATGGGCCGGACGCATCTCAAGATCGTTCTGGAGTAACTACAGTGAGCAAGCGGACTTTTCAGCCGAATAACCGCCGTCGTGCCAAGAAGCACGGTTTCCGTCTTCGCATGCGCACCCGTGCTGGTCGTGCCATCCTGTCGGCGCGCCGCGGCAAGGGCCGTACCGAACTCTCGGCATAAGCGGTTCCTCCTACGCCATGCAGCCTTCGGGTGATCGCGCCGGCACGGTGTTCCTCGCTTCCCCAGGAAACAGGGACCCCCAGTGCTACCGATGATCCACAGGGTGCGGACGGCCGCGGATTTTGCACGTACCGTACGTTCCGGTGCCCGGTCTGGGCGCCGGAACGTCGTGCTATACGGGTCGAGGACGTCGAGCTCCGCTCCTTCCAGGGTCGGTTTCATCGTCGGCAAGAACGTAGGGAACGCCGTCACGCGCAATCTCGTTAAACGGAGGCTGCGCCATGCTTCGGCGGAGTGGGTCGAAGCGCACCCTGCCGGGTACGACGTCGTCGTCAGGGCGCTGCCGCCGGCAGCCGGGAGTGACTGGCCGACCCTGCAGAAGGACTTCACGAGCTGCCTCGCCGCCGTCGTCCGCAGGCTCGACCGCACCGAGGTACCGGAGAAGGAAGGCAGAGTATCGTGATCAGGGTCGCTGTCCGCGTGCTGGCCTTCCTCGTCGGGATGCCGCGCCTGGCAGCGATCGGGTTCCTGATCGCGTACCGGAAGGTCGTGTCTCCGCTGTACGGCCCCGTGTGCCGGTTCTATCCCAGTTGCTCCGCCTATGCGCTGGAGGCCGTGACCGTGCACGGGTTCATGCGCGGCACATGGCTCGCCGGCCGACGGCTGATGCATTGCCACCCCTGGAACGACGGCGGGGTCGACCACGTCCCTGCAGGTTCCAGGACCTTCCCGCCAGGGAAGGTCCCCTCGATTGTTGTGTTGAACCATCCGGTGATCCCGGCCGATGACGAAAGCCGTTCCGCGGCTTGAGGAGCTAACTGATTATGGGTTTTTTTGAGACGATCCTGGCGCCGTTCAGGTGGCTCGTGTCGTGGATCATGTTCATGTTCCACGAGGGCTTCACGTTCCTCGGGATGGACCCTGCTTCCGGCTGGACCTGGGTCCTGTCGATCGTCGGCCTCGTCGTCGTCATCCGCGCCGCGCTCATCCCCGTCTTCGTCAAGCAGATCAAGGCCCAGCGCGGTATGCAGGCCCTGCAGCCGGACCTGCGGAAGCTGCAGCAGAAGTACAAGGGCAAGACGGATCAGCTCTCACGTCAGGCGATGACGCAGGAGCAGATGGCCCTGTACAAGAAGCACGGGACCAATCCGTTCGCGGCCTGCCTGCCGATCCTCATCCAGATGCCCTTCTTCTTCGCACTCTTCACGGTGCTCAACGGCATCTCCCGGGCAAGCGCCGAGGGTACGACCATCGGTGCCCTGTCACCCGAATCGGTCCGCCAGTTCGACAACGCGACGATTTTCGGTGCTCCCCTCTCCTCGACGTTCCTCGGCAGTTTCGGCGCCGACGGGAACATCAGCGTCATCATCCTGTCGCTCCTCATGATCATCGCGATGACGGCATCGCAGTTCATCACGCAGAAGCAGATCATGGCGAAGAACATGTCCGAAGAGGCCATGCAGAGCCCGTTCATGCGTCAGCAGAAGATCATGCTGTACATCCTCCCGCTGGTGTTCGGAGTCGGCGGCATCAACTTCCCGCTCGGCGTCCTCGTCTACTGGACCACGACGAACGTGTGGACCATGGCGCAGCAGTTCTACGTCATCCGCAGGATGCCGACCCCCGGATCGCCGGCGGCGAAGGCACTTGCCGACCGCCGGGCGAAGAAGGGTCTGCCCATGGTTCCCCTCCTCGGTGAGCGGAAGACCGAGGAAGTAGTCGAAGCGGTGCCAGAGGCCCGGGTGCAGCGTGTCCAGCCCCAGCGCAAGAAGAGGAAGAAGCGATGACGGTAGACAACGAAGAGCAGACACCCGAGCTGAGCGGCCCGGAGTCGGGTGATGACGTCGAGGCATCCGCCGACGACGTCGAGGCAGCGGGCGGCACGAAGGCGTCCAGGCTGGACGAAGAGGGCGACGTCGCGGCCGACTACCTCGAGGAGCTCCTCGATATCGCGGACATCGACGGCGACATCGACATCGAGGTGCGCAACGGCCGCACCTACATCTCGATCGTGTCGGAGGACAAGTCCGACGCCGGGCTGAGCAGCCTCGTCGGTCGTGACGGTGAAGTGCTCGAGGCACTGCAGGAACTCACCCGACTGAGTGTCCTCACGGCGACGGACTCGCGGTCACGGCTCGTTCTGGACGTCGACGGCTACCGGAACCAGCGCGGCGGCGAATTGGCCCGCATCGCTCAGGACGCGGTGGACAAGGTCAAGGAGACGGGCGACGACGTCGCTCTGCCTCCCATGTCGGCCTACGAGCGGAAGATCGTCCACGACGTCGTGGCCGACCTCGGTCTCGTGAGTGAATCCGAGGGTGAGGGTCAGGCCCGGCACATCGTCGTTTCGCCCAGTGATGACTGATCCTTCCCCCACTCCGGTCGCCGGGGCCCCGGATCCGTCCGTCGACGAACTCGCGGCTGCGACGATCGTGTTCGGTGCGCAACTCGGTCTCGCCCGCGGGTTCGTCAGGCACCTCTCCACCTCAGGCATCGTACGTGGCCTGCTGGGTCCCAGGGAGGTTCCCCGACTCTGGGGGCGGCACGTGCTCAACTGTGCGGTGGTCGCGGATCTGATGGATTCCGGTGCCACCGTGGTCGACGTCGGTAGCGGTGCCGGTCTTCCAGGTCTCGCGATCGCCATCGCCCGGCCCGACCTCGAGCTCCACCTGGTCGAGCCACTGGAACGCCGGGTGACCTGGTTGAACGAGGTCGTCGGGGATCTCTCCCTGCCGAACGTCACCGTCCATCGGGCTCGCGCGGAACAGGTGGTGGGCCGGCTGTCGGGGGACTATGTGACGGCACGAGCGGTCTCGGCCCTCAGCACCCTCGCGGGCTGGACCATCCCTCTGGCCAGGCCGGGAGGGGAAGTCCTCGCGATCAAGGGCCGAAGTGCCGGCGAGGAGATCGAGAAGGCCCGGAAGATCATCCGGAAGCTCGGCGGGGGTCCGGCCGAGGTACTCGTGGCAGGGGCCGAGGTACTCGCAGAGCCCACGACCGTGGTTCGTATTCCCGTCCGCATCCCCTGAAGGCCTGCCCCGGTGCTGATGTCGCGTCGGGCCGCGTGCTTCCGGCTACCCTTGTAGATAACGACGTCTGGCATGTGGAAGTGAGTTACTGAGTGACCATCAAGGACGCCCCCGCGAAGAAGTCCGAAACCCTCCTGCCGCCCGGGTTCGCACTCGCTGGTGGGCTACGTGAAATACAACCCGAAGTGTTTGCGGACCCCGCGAACACTGGTGTTGTTCCACGTGAAACCACGGCCGTGCTGTCCGATGCGACGCAAACGAAGAAGCCCGGCAAGGGTAAGAGCGTCCTCGAGTCGATGGACGATTCCTCGCCCCTGGGTCGTGAGCTGGCCAGCGAGGCGAAGCGTCGCGAGAAGCTGCTGGGCAAGACGCTCCCCAAGCCGCAGAGCACGCGCATCATGACCATCAGCAACCAGAAGGGCGGTGTGGGCAAGACGACGACGACAGTCAATATCGCGGCGGCGCTTGCTACCGCTGGTCTGCAGGTCCTCGTGATCGACATCGATCCGCAGGGCAATGCTTCGACCGCCCTCAATATCGACCATCACGCTGATGTGGACTCCATCTACGACGTCCTGATCGACGATGTCCCGCTCGCCGATGTCGTCGCGCCCTGCCCGGATGTGCCGAACCTGATCTGTGCGCCTGCCACGATCCACCTTGCCGGTGCCGAGATCGAACTCGTGTCCCTCGTGGCTCGGGAGCAGCGCCTCAGGCGTGCGATCGATGTCTACGCGAAGGAGCGCGAACGCAGGGGCGAGCCTCGCCTCGACTTCGTCTTCATCGATTGCCCTCCGAGTCTCGGTCTCCTCACGGTCAACGCCTTCGTCGCAGCGAAGGAGGTGCTGATCCCGATCCAGTGCGAGTACTACGCGCTCGAGGGTCTGAGCCAGCTGCTCAAGAACATCGAGATGATCCAGAAGCATCTCAACGCTGAACTCTCCGTCTCGACGATCCTGCTCACGATGTACGACGGGCGCACGAACCTCGCTGCGCAGGTTGCGGCCGAGGTGCGCGAACACTTCCCCCAGCAGGTCCTCAAGGCCGTGGTACCCCGTTCGGTACGGATCTCCGAGGCGCCGAGCTATCAGCAGACGGTCATGACGTATGACCCTTCATCAAGTGGTGCACTCTCCTACCAGGAAGCAGCGGCCGAGATAGCCTCTCGGTCCTAGCAGTTCGCAGTACCGGTCCGACTGGACCACGACGATGTGACGGTGAAGCAGGGCTCCATCGTCCGGAAGGAACGACATGGCGGAAAAGCGGCGTGGCCTGGGCCGAGGGCTCGGGGCGCTCATACCCAGCGGTCCGGTCGAGGATGACACCGAGCCGGCACAGCCTGAGCATGATGCTCCGGTCGAGCGGGAAGTGCCCACTGCAGCCTCCGAAGGGTCGCGCAAAGCAGCGGGCAGACCCGTGGATCTTTTCTTCGAGCGCGTGACCGAGGAGGACGTGGCGGAGCAGCCACGGTCCTACTCTTCCGCCCTCCGAAGTGGCATCAACAAGAACATGCTCGAGGCGCAATCGAAGCGCGTTGCGAAGTCACCGTCGGGGCGCAAGAGCGCGGCCGGAAGAGGCGCTGACACGGCGAAGCCGTCGCCGTCCGCGTCGACGCAGGCTGCGGTGTCTGATGAGAGCACTGCACACGTCCCGAGTCCGGTCAGCGCGGATGGACAGGAACAGGCGCCCGGTCAGTCACCAAGGCGCTCTGCGGGCGCGGCAGACGACGGTGCTGGTACTGATGTTCGCGCGGAGGATGCGCGCCCATCGGGAGAGCCCACTGCGGTGTCAGCACGGACTGACGCTTCAACCGCTGACGGCGCGGCGGGAGCCGCACAGAACATGGAGACTCCAGATCTCGAGCTGGCCTCCGCGACGAGATCAGCTGCCTCACCAGGTTCCGTTCCACGTGAAACCGGATCCAGTTCTTCCAACGTGACGATGGTGCGACCTGACCAGGGCGGTTCGGACGCGTCGCTGATTGCTGTACCCGGTGCCACCTTCGCCGAGCTCCCGCTCGACAGCATCCATCCGAACAGGAAGCAGCCCCGCGTAGAGTTCAATGAGGACGAGCTGGCCGAACTCGTGCACTCGATCCGCGAGATCGGGGTCCTCCAGCCGGTCGTCGTTCGTCCTTCGCAGGAAGGCGGCACCACCTCGTACGAGCTGGTCATGGGAGAGCGTCGTTGGCGCGCATCCCGGGAAGCCGGCATGGAGAGCATTCCGGCGATCATCCGATCCACGTTGGATGACGATCTGCTCAGGGATGCGCTGCTCGAGAATCTGCATCGTAGTGCCCTGAACCCGCTGGAGGAAGCTGCTGCATACCAGCAGTTGCTGGATGACTTCGGTTGTTCCCACGATGAACTGGCCGGGCGCCTGGGTCGGTCGCGACCGCAGATCTCCAACACCCTGCGCCTGATGAAGCTGCCACCGCTTGTACAGCGGCGAGTAGCTGCGGGGGTGCTGTCTGCCGGGCATGCTCGGGCACTCCTCGGCTTGGGAGATCCAGCCGACATGGAAAAGCTCGCCCAGCGCATCGTGGCGGAAGGCCTTTCGGTCCGGTCCACCGAGGAGATCGTCGCGCTCAGTGGGGGCCTCCGCAGGGCGACCAAACCCTCCACTCCCCGGGACGGAGCCAGGCATGAGCGTCTCGATTACCTTGCGACGTCCCTGTCCGATCGGCTGGACACGAATGTGAAGATCACGCTTGGAGCGAAGAAGGGGCGGGTCAGCATCGAGTTCGCGAGCGTCGACGATCTCAATCGGATCATCGGTGTGCTCTCGCCTCCGGCCGAGTAGGATCACAAGACGTTCGACACGACGACCCCTGTTTCACGTGAAACAGGGGTCGTCTGTCTTTCGGGGAACGTTCTAGCCGGCGACACCGCGTGTCAGTTGGCGCCAGTTCCGAGTAGCCGTTCGGTAGAGCGGTTACGGCCGATCCGGATTCGGTCCGCTGTGAGGATGGCGGATGGGGGGAGAACCGGTGCTCACGCCTGCTCGTCAGTACGCGAGTGGGAGGATTCGAGGACGCTCACCAAGAGATCGCAGGCGTGCCGGCCCAGCGTGTTTCACGTGAAACGGCGGTCACAGTGGATGTACCGGGCAGGATATGGAGTTGGCTGCCCGGTCTCCTGAGTGGTGTGCGTGCACCGGCAAGGGTTCGAGCGGCATTACCAGGCAAGCGCAGTCGTACTACGAGACGTTCAACGGTGCGTAGGCGAACGCAACGACCCAGCGTCCCGTCGCTGGTGGCGGCCCGGCTTCACCTGCCCTGCGAGTGCGAGCCAGAACACTGGTGGTCGGCTCGCTCCGTGGGTGGATTGCGATGAGGCGTTTCACGTGGAACATCGCGGATATGGATCGACTGACATTGATCCGGGCACCCCTCGCTCAGCACTTTTCTGTCCAAGGCGTCCTGTATCCCTGGTCAGGGACGGCGGAGAGCTCATTCATGGACGCCGTGATCGATGCGCCGAGGTCGACGACGACTCAAGGCCCTCCTTCATGGAGCGGCGTGACATGTCCCGGAACATCACGCGCGCCCGGGCCCTGAATCCTTAGTGGGCTGCTGTATCAGCACACGCACGCGGCTCCGAGGTGGCGTCACGAGGGCCGCGACGGTGAACGGCGAAGCGATCGGGTGGGTGCATTAGTCGGGTGTGGAAGCCGGCTCAGCAAAAAGGTAGCGCGAGGGAGGTGCGGATCTCCACCTCGAGGAGAGCTCAGGTGGTGTCACATCATCGACGCTACCGCAAGGGCGCACACGGGCGGTGAAGCTCCGCGAGGGTAGTAGCGCGGTGTGGAGCGCTTGCTGACCCCGAACGGCCTTCCACCAGTGCCGCAGCGCTTCCTGCGGGGGTACTGAGCATCCCCTGCTTGCGAGGGTTACGAGCGGGCGCGACTGCTTGGGACGATCTGGTTTCACGTGAAACGTGAGACACCGGCTCCCGTCGGCACCCCTGTCCGGTCGCGGTTGAGTTGTTCTCAGCGGATGAGTGCCCGCTGCGCACGGCACCTGAAACGATCTGTCGACGTCGCGCACCCATCCGCCGTTCTGCCGGCGCGATGGCTTTGTCATCATCCGGGAGCGCCCGTGCACCCTCCGAGGTCGGCAAGCCTGCGGCATTGACGCGTTCAGCGGCTCGACGGGACGAATGCGCCGTGCAATCTGGCCCCGCCCGCAGTCGTAACCAGGTTTTGTGGTCGGTGCGTTCATATCGATGGAGGACCCTGGGAATTCGTCGTCTCTACCTTCAAGCAGATGATCCTCGCCGCGGATCGCGGCTGCAGCGGCTACTGCAGCACCTTGATTGAAGGAGCGATGCCTACTCTCCTGTCATCGTTTCACGTGAAACAGCGCAATGCTTCTACTGCTTGTTCGCCCTCATCGGAAGTCATGTTCGACCTAACGCTGACGCGGTACAGGTCGCTCACTTGCGTAGGCAGCACGATGCTTGCGACACTGCACGGTCCACGAGGGGAAGAAGCCGTTGATCGGCATGTCCCCCAGAGACCAGCAGCAGAACAGAGGGTTCCGGTTCTTCCGGTTGGCGGTGGTTTCGCAGGCGCGACAGTACATCCCTTGCTGCGGGTGTCACTTCAATGCACACCATTGCCAGCTCCGATGCCCAGGGCTACCTCGATCTCGGAATGCTCCGGCGAGTAGACCAGTAGCTGCAGCAGCCCTCGACGGCTTACGGCAGTGGATGCTCGGACGGACGCGGGGCCATCTTCAGCGATGGTCGCCGGCCCGCTGATCTCCGTCTGGCGACGGCATCTGTGGCGTGGTGCTGGGCGCTCGTGCGGGGTGTCCTGAAAAGGGTCTGAAATCAGGGAAACGAAGAGGTATACCGCCGCTCTGACCGGAGGCAGCAATGCCGGATCTCGGCCCCGCGTCACAATCGCGGCTGAGAATGATTGCGTGAGGAGGCCTGCGATCTCTGCTGACGCGTTCGATTGCAGTTGTCGATAGGGTACCTATGGCTTCTGGATCGGCCATGAGCGCGCCAAGCAGCTTTGCGCTCCGGTTGTTCAGCGGCAGTGGGAAGAGATGGAGCAGACGCACTACATGCGGACCAGCGGTGGTGATCGAACCGCCCGCGGCCGTTTCCGTCCGTCCCCCATTCTCCTGCTGCTTCCGGCATTGTCCGGGGGGTCGTTGCCTCCCCACTGGCATCGACCAGGCGGCGCGCTGTGGAGACCGCTCGGAGCGGGATGCTGTACGAGGGATCATCCTCAACCTGGGCATGGTGGCGTGCGATACGTCGGCGGAGGACAAGTACCAGCGAACTGCCGCCGGCCTGCTGCCAGGCTGCAGCGTGGGTGTGTCGGTGTTCTGTTGCGAGGAGAACCCGCTGCAGCTCGCCCTGTCCCTGTTTCACGTGAAACGCGTTCTCGGACGGAGAGGGGCGGACGGCTCAGTATCGAGGCCGGGGAAGGACAATCAGGCCCTGCGAGACATCCAAGCCTCTGATCGAGAACCTGTTCCCCGTACCTCCCTTGTCGGACATGGACCACACGGTACGTACCAATGAAAAAGGCCCGCCGCAGATGCGGCGGGCTCTCTTCTAAAACGCGATCAGTTGATGAAGGCTGCGAATTCCTGCTCGAGTACCTGCTTCGGCTTCGCGCCGATCGACGTCGCGGCCACTTCCCCGCCTTGGAACACGTACACGGCGGGAATCGATGTGATGCCGTACTTCGCGGCGATGGCCGGGTTGTCGTCCACGTTCACCTTCACCACGTCGACCTTCTCGGCATGCTCGGCAGCGATGTCGTCGAGGATGGGCGAGAGCATGCGGCAGGGGCCGCACCATTCAGCCCAGAAATCGACGATGACCGGCTTGCTGGCCTGCAGGACGTCGGCGTCGAATGACGCGTCGGTCACATCCTTTGCGTTGCTCATTGCGATACTCCTAGTGATTGATCGATCAGAGTGAAGCTGATTCGGAGACTGCTTCTGCCGGCGGGGTGGGTACCCGGGCGGCAGTCTGCGCCATGCTGACGGTATCCGCCAGGTAGTGCTCGACGTCGAGGGCAGCAACACAGCCGCTGCCGGATGCCGTGATGGCCTGACGGTAGGTCGGGTCGATGACGTCACCCGCAGCGAAGACGCCCGGCAGCGAGGTCTTCGACGTCCGGCCCTGCACGGCGATAGTGCCCTCGCTGGTCAGTTCGAGCTGATCCTTCACGAGGTCCACCCGTGGATCGTTACCGATCGCGACGAAGATGCCGGTCACAGCGAGATCGCTCGTGGTGCCGTCGACCGTGCTGGCCACCTTGACGCCGGTCACCTTGTCGGCGCCGTGGATACCGACGACCTCGGAGTTCCAGAGGAAATCGATCTTCTCGTGCGCGAAAGCGCGGTCCTGCATGATCTTGGACGCGCGCAACGTGTCACGGCGGTGGATGACGGTGACGGAGCGGGCGAACTTCGTGAGGAAGAGAGCCTCCTCCATGGCGGAGTCGCCGCCGCCGACGACGGCGATGTCCTGGTCGCGGAAGAAGAACCCGTCGCAGGTCGCACACCAGCTGACGCCGTGCCCGGACAGGCGCTTCTCGTCGTCCAGCCCGATCTCGCGGTATTCGGAACCGGTCGAGATGATGACGGCACGCGCGAGGAATTCCTCACCCGTCGCGATGGTCAGCTTCTTGATGTCACCTGAGAGGTCTGCGGACACGACGTCCTCGAAGAGGATCTCGGTGCCGAACCGGCGTGCCTGCTTCTCGAACTGTTCCATCAGCTCCGGCCCCATGACGCCTTCCGGGAAGCCCGGGAAGTTCTCGACGTCGGTGGTGTTCATCAGCTCACCACCGGCCTTGACCGAACTCGCGATCATGACCGGCTTCAGGTTGGCGCGTGCGGTGTAGACCGCTGCGGTGTAGCCCGAAGGACCCGATCCGACGATGATGACGTCGTGGATCTTCGGCTCACTGCCTGAGCTGTCTGCGGTGGGCGTGTCCAGCTGGACATCGGTTTGCGTTGTCACGTTCTCGAAAGACCTTTCTGTCTTCTGGTTCGCTGATCCGGCCGGACCGGCCTCATCTGCGGACACTTCCCTCAACGGAACCCTCCGGACGATTATTCCACCGCGGGAGCACGGTGTGGCACCGCCGACAGCGCCCTCCGGGCATTCGGGTCCGGCCCGAGTCAGCGGACGCTGATCTCCGCGATCCGCAGGCCGAAGGGGTACTGCGCCTGGATGTTGGAGAGCCTCGGCAGCCGGGTGAAGTTGATGATCGCGTAGCTCGCCGTCCGTGGCCCGTCCGCACGGTCCGGGATCGGAAGGGTCACGGTCGGCGCGGTGAAGCTGCCCTGGGCGATCTGCTCGGCACCATCCAGCGTCGGCCGGTCGTTCACGAGGACGGAGAAACTGCCACCCGCTCCGTTGAGCTGTGCGATGGACACCTCGGAGATGGTCGATTCCTGCTCGAGCTGCACCACCAGCGCGAGGCTCGTGGCGAGGCCACCGAAGGTGTCACTCGCGTACACCTGGTTGCCCCAGAAGGTTGCAGGATTGTCGTCGATGATCAACGGCAGGGTGGCGTCGTTCGCCGCATCGAGTGCCTGGTTGTCCGGGACCACACGGGTGATGCCGGTGATGACGGGCGTGACGGCCTCCTGCGTGGGTTCGGCGGTGGCAGTCGGCGTCTCCACGGGATCGTCGGAGGCGGGGACGCTCGTCGCCTGGTCGGTCGGATCGTCCGCGAGGTCGGTCCCGCCGGAGATGGATCCGAGCTGGGTGACCGCGAGGACGACAGCGACCACCAGGGCGACCGCGAGGACCACCCCGACGAGGACGCGGGTGAACCTGCGTCCGCCCCCGTCGTTGTCGTCATCATCGGTTCCGTCGCCGTCGGTCCCCTCGGGGCCGTCGACGTCGTCGTCGTCGAAGGCGGACAACGGGAAGCGCGACGCGGCCCGCCCGGACTGCGGGGACGCCGCAGCGGCGGCCGCCCCCGCTGCACCGACCCCGATGGCACCGGCCGCAGCACCGGCTGCAGCTCCCGCCCGCTGGGGGCCGGTGTCGTCGCGATCATCGCGCGGCTCGGCCCGGACCACGGAGGGCGCTGCCGACGCACCCGTAGGACGCTGGGTGGGCGGCGGAGGGACGAGGTGGGAGGTGGCCTGCCGCTCAGGAGCAGGTTCGGTGGCGTCGGAAGGCTGGTCCGATGCGTCGTCGTACGACGCATCATCGGCGCCCTGCCGCCCGAAGCGCCGCGTCAGCCCCGAGAGGCGCGACTTCCGGTGCTGCCGGACGTCGTCGTAGTCCTCGTAGTGGTCGTCGTCGTCGGTCTCCGGCTCGCTGGACCGCGGCCCGCCGAAGATCTCCGAACCGAGCGTGTCGGTGAAGAACGGCTCGACGTAGGGTGCTTCCTGCGCGGGAGCGTCCTGCTGCACGATCAGGTCCAGCATGTCGGGCGCCGAGGCGCGGTTCGTCACCAGATAGGTACCGGACTCGGTGATACCGAGGTCGAGCACCTGGATGTTGTCGTTCCTGTCGCCGGACGCCAGCTCGCGGGCACTCGTGGCGACCTGGGACGCGTTGCCGGCCGACGCGACGAGGATGCTGACCGGTCGGTTGAGCACCTGGTCGACGCCGTCGAGCACGAGGTCCTTCTCGGCGGATGCCAGCACGTAGGCCGTCACCTTGTAGCGGCCGCCCAGCACTGAACCGACGTCGACTGCTTCTGGCACGTGTTCCTCCCGGCAAGACCCTGGCTGATTTCTCACCATGCTACCGGTCTGCCAGGCCATTCCCGGGCTGCCGCGTCAGGCGCCGCTCCGGCGGAACCGCGCCAGCAGCGGCCCCAGGATCTGGCTGAGTTCGGTGATCCGGAGCAGCCTGAGCATGGCCAGATAGACCACGGACAGGACGATCCCACCCATCGCGAGCACGACGACGGCGTTCTGTTTCGACTGCCAGACGAATCCGCCGGCGTCGTACCCGCCGAACGCCCAGGACACGGCCGTGCCCGCCAGCGCGGCGACGATCCCGGCGATCACGAGGCGCACGTGCACATCGAAGACGTGTCCGGCGCCGTACGGTCCGATCGCCCGGGTCAGGAAGACATGACTGACCACGACGGCGATCGCGTTGCCGAGCGAGTAGGCGACGGCGAGCATGGGCACGATGAGGCGGGGATTGAACATGCCCGCCGCCAGGGCGAGCACGACGCCGACGACGGACAGGATCAGCTGGATCTTGAGCGGCGTCCGAACGTCCTCGCTCGCGTAGAACACCCGGTTGAGGAAGAAGTTGGCGCTGAGGAACGGGGCCCCCACGGCGAGGAGCGCGATGATGACGCCGTTGGTGGCGGCGCTCTCCGCCGACTCGCTGAACAGCATCCCGAGGGGTCCTGCGAACGCGAGCAGTGCTGCGGCACCGAAGACGGTCGCGACGCCGATGATGCGCAGCCCCTGGGACAAGGTGGCGCGGACGGCGGCCAGGTTGTTGTCGGCATGCGCCGAGGACAGCTGGTTGAACATGACCGTCGCCAGGGACAGCGCGATGACGGAGTGCGGCAGCTGGTACACCATCGCGCCGAACTCGAGGTTGGTCAGGCCCGCGATCTGCACGGGTGGATCCTGTGCGAGGAGCCGCGGGCGTGCTTCGGAGGCGATGGTCGCGACGCGCTGGTTCACGAGGTAGAGCCCGTTCCCCACGAGCATCGTGATGATGGTGACCGACGCGAGCCTGCCCGTCCGGCCGAGACCCGTTCCGCGGATGCCGAACTTCGGGCGCAGGCCGAGCCGAAGGCGTTTCAGGGGCAGGAAGAGCACGAGGGCCTGGATGACGATGCCGAGCGTCGTCCCACCGGCGAGCAGCAGCGTCTGCGCCGAGGTCCACGTGTCGGGGCTGTGCCGTTCCGACTGCTCGCTCCCCATCAGCACGATGAAGACCGCGAGGAAGGCGATGGAGACCACATTGTTGACGACGGGCGCCCACATGTAGGGACCGAAGGACCCGTTGGCGTTGAGGATCTGCCCGGTCACCGCGTACATGCCGTAGAAGAAGATCTGCGGCAGGCACCAGTAGGCGAAGGCCGTGGTGAGGGCGAGATTGGCGCCCGTGACGCTCGTCGTCAGACCGACGATGACCGGTGCCGCGAGCGTGACGAGCACCGTGAGCACGAGCAACGCTGCCGCGGCGAGGGTGAGCAGCCGGCTGACGTAGTCCGCGCCCCGATCCGGCTGCCTGCTGGCACGGATGATCTGCGGCACCAGGACGGCATTGAACACGCCGCCGGCGAGCATCAGGTAGATGAAGTTCGGCAGGTTGTTGGCCGAGGTGAAGAGGTCCGACACCTGGCCGGACGCGCCGATCGCCGTGGCGAGGAGCGCAACGCGGACGAGGCCGAGGATCCGCGAGACGAGGGTCCCGGCAGCCATGATCGCGCTCGAGCGGGCCATGGAGCCGCTCCGGGGGGCCGAGGGGTCGTCGCGGGCGGGCTGCCCGGCGTCCTGCAGGGGGATCGAGGCTGTGTTCGTTTCAGACATCGTTCCCATCGTCTCACCGATGGGAGGACGACGGCGCGCGCCGCAGCGGAGAGCGGACGCTCAGAGGTGCTCGGGGAGTACCTCGCGGGCGAGGTCGGCGATGCGCCGCTCGTTCGGGAAGGAGAGGCGACGGCCGAGTTCCTGCAGGGGGACCCACGCGACGTCGACGGCCTCGTGGTCGGGGTCGTTCTCGATGGTCAGGTAGCCGCCCGTGGCGATCAGCAGGAAGTGGTGGACCGTCTTGTGCACGCGGTGCCCGCTGACCGTGAACCAGTAGTCGATGCTCCCGAGGGCGGAGACGATCCTGCCCTCGATGCCGGTCTCCTCCGCGATCTCCCGCACGGCGGCCTCTTCACTGTTCTCCAGGCCCTCCGGGTGGCCCTTCGGGAGGCACCACTCGAGCCGGCCTCCGCGGTTCAGCCGGGCGATGATGGCGACGTCGAGCGATTCCTTCGTGGTGTCGACGACGATCCCGCCGGCGGACACCTCCTCCACCGTCGGCAGCTGGTGCTGCACGGCAGGCATACCCGTGGTTCCCATTGACACAGTCAGCGGGGTGCGCTTGGGAGCACTTGGAACGGGTCGGTCCATGCAGACCACTCTAACGATCTTTAAGGAGCCTCGATGACGGCGCGACGCGTTGCGCGCCCGCCCGTACAGCATCGGTACGGGTCGGTGCGAGGTGTGGGAAACGGGGGCTGATCTGGCACCCTTAAGGGACTATGGCGCACCTGCTGGACACCTCGACCCTCACCGCACCCCTCCCTCCCGTGGTCCTCGAGGTCGGCGAACTCTTCGAGGCCGCGGGTCATGAACTCTCACTGGTCGGCGGCCCGGTGCGGGACCTGTTCCTCGGCAGGGCGTCGCCCGACCTCGACTTCACCACGAGCGCCGACCCCGACCAGACCCTCGCCGTGATCAAGCGGTGGGCCGACGCCTACTGGGAGATCGGCCGCGCCTTCGGCACGATCGGACTGCGCAGGGGCGGCCACCAGATCGAGATCACCACGTACCGCGCGGAGGCCTACGACCCCTCGTCCCGGAACCCGTCGGTGGCCTTCGGGACGAGCCTCGAGGACGACCTGCTGCGCCGCGACTTCACGATCAATGCCATGGCCCTGAGGCTGCCGTCCCTCGAGCTCGTCGATCCGTTCGGCGGCGTCCGGGACCTGCACGCGGGCCTGCTGCGCACTCCCGGCACGCCGTCGTCGTCGTTCTCGGACGATCCCCTGCGCATGATGCGCGCCGCGCGCTTCGTCTCCCAGCTGGGCGTCAGCGTGGCCCCCGAGGTGTCCGAGGCGATGGGGTCCATGGCCGAACGGATCTCGATCATCTCCGCCGAGCGCGTGCGCGATGAACTGGTCAAGCTCATGCAGGGCAAGACGCCGGACGCCGGGATCGACCTGATGGTGGACTCGGGGCTTGCCGACCACGTGCTGCCGGAGGTCTCCGCGCTCCGCCTCGAGACGGACGAACACCACCGCCACAAGGACGTCTACCAGCACTCGCTGACGGTGCTGCGGCAGGCCTGCGCCCTCGAGACGGGCGACGACGGGCCCGTGCCGGCACCGGACGTCGTGCTGCGCTTCGCCGCGCTCCTCCACGACATCGGGAAGCCCGCGACGCGGAAGTTCGAACCCGGAGGGGCGGTGAGTTTCCGTCATCACGACGCCGTCGGCGCGAAGCTCGCCTCCAAGAGGCTCAGAGCACTGAGGTTCGACAACGACACGATCAAGGCCGTCGCCCGCCTGGTGGAGCTGCACATGCGCTTCTACGGCTACGGGGAAGCGGGCTGGAGCGACTCCGCTGTACGGCGGTACGTGAGCGATGCCGGCCCCCTCCTCGAGCGGTTGCACCGCCTGACCCGCTCCGACGTCACCACGCGGAACCGGCGCAAGGCCGAGCGGCTCGCGTTCGCCTACGACGATCTCGAGACCAGGATCGCCGCGCTCGCCGAGCAGGAGGAACTGGCGTCGATCAGGCCGGACCTCGACGGCGAACAGATCATGGCACTCCTGGGCATCCGCCCGGGGCCCGTCGTGGGCCGCGCCTACCGGTTCCTCCTCGAGGAGCGGATGGAGCACGGACCCCACGACCCGGCAGCAGCCGAAGCCAAGCTCCGCCAGTGGTGGAGCGAGCAGCCCGAATCCCAGGAGAGCGAAGCATGAAGCCCATGACAGGCGCGGCAGCACCGGACCTGACTCCGGCGGGAACCCCCCTCCCCAGGTTGTGGCTGCTGCGGCACGGCGAGACGGAGTGGTCCAGGGACGGCCGGTACACGGGCCTGACCGACCTCCCGCTGACGCCGCACGGCGAGGAACAGGCGCTCGCCGCGCGCGAACACCTCCAGGGCATCGACTTCGATCTCGTGGTGACGTCACCCCTGCAACGGGCCGTCCGGACGGCGGAGCTGGCCGGCTTCCCGGACGCGGAAGTCCTGCCCTTCGCCCACGAGTGGGACTACGGCGACAACGAGGGGCGGAACAGTGCGGTGGTCCGCGAGGAGAACCCCGGCTACCTGATCTGGAACGACGGCGTCCCCAACGGGGAGACGCTCGACCAGGTGTCCGAGCGGGCCGACAGTGTCATCGCCAGGGTCCAGGCAGGCTGCGGGACCCCGGCGGACAGGGAGCCCGCGGCGAAGCCCGTCGAGAACGCGCTGCTCGTGGCACACGGTCACTTCCTGCGGATCGTCGCGGCCCGATGGCTGCAGTTCGGCGGTATCGAGGGACGGCACTTCGTCCTGGGGACCGCCGCGGTCTGTGCGCTCGGCTGGGACAAGCGCACACCCGCGATCGTGCACTGGAATCTCTAGCCCCCAGCGACCCGCGGACGCCATCGGAACGCCCCCTTCTCCCACCTTTTCGTGAATTGTCCGATCAATTCACGAAAAGGTCTATGCCGCAGTGCATTTCATGGGGTACCTTTACTCACGTGCCATTGGGCCTTCCCGACTCGATCGACGAGGGACGCCCGGGCCACGCGACCGTCAATGCACTCGATGAAATGGAGGTGGAGATTGTGAACACCATGCTCAGCGGAGCCTTTGCCCGCAGCGCCAATCCCGCCTTCGTTCGCCGTACGCACTAGGAAGTCGGCGCACCGGCAGTAGCCGGCTGGTCCAGCATCATCCCCGCACCCGTGCGCGGCTTCCTCGTGTCTCCTTTCCCGGCAGCGCCCTTTATCGGCAATTCCCTGCCCCTTTCACCTATCGAAGGTCCGTCATGCCCAATTCACCGCTACCCCCTGCCCATTCACCCGATACGAACGCAATACCCGGACCCGGAGGAACAATTCGTCCCGGCCGGGGCGAATTCATTCTGAGCGGATCACTGACGCCGCTGGCCTGTCCGGAGCTGCCGGGTACGACTGCCGATCCCGTGCCCGGCTTCCAGCGGAGGAAGGAGGTGCGACGCATGCTGAGGAGATGGCGGAACAGGACCTCGCTCTGGGGGCGAATCTGGCCGGACCGGTCGGGCGGAGCCTGGGACTCCTCCCACCGCCTCACGCTGCCCCAGCACACCATGTACATCAAGTGACCGGCGGTGGACAGCCGGTCGGAAGCGATGCCCTGCCGGCGGTCACCACAGCGATCCCGGCGTGCTGCCAGTGCTCGGCCGTCCGAACCCTGCCGTCCGAACCCTGCCGTCCGAACCCGGCCGTCCGAACCCTGCCGTCCGAACCCGGCCGTCCCGAGGAGACAGGACCTTCGGAGTGTCTCTCCCGAGCGGAGGCGGAAGCCCGCACTGTCCAGCGTGGGCTTCCGCCTCCTCCATCCCGTATCCGCAGTGTGCCGGAGGGCGGCGCGAGCGGAATGGGGCGCGCTGACAGGGCGTTATAGGGTCATGAGGGTCACTCGACCGGTCCTTCCCCACAACCGGTCGGAAAGGAGAGGGTGTGTCCGGCGTCCGGCGCGTGGCCATGCTGTCCCTGCACACCTCCCCGCTCGAGCAACCCGGCGCGGGCGACGCGGGCGGCATGAACGTCTATGTCCGCAGCACGGCGCTCGAACTCGCCAGGGTAGGCATCGAGGTCGAGATCTTCACGCGGGAAGCCGGTGAGGGGCGGCCGCGCCGCGAGATCCTCGGAGACGGCGTGGTGGTGCACCACCTCGATGCCGGTCCACGCCACCGCATCCCCAAGGAGGCGCTGCCAGGGCTGAAGACCACGTTCGCCGATGCGATCACGGATGTCGCCGGGCTGCTCGCCGACGGCCACTTCGACGTCCTGCACTCCCACTACTGGGTCTCCGGAACCGTGGGACTCACGCTCAGCAGGGAGATGAACCTGCCGCTCGTGCACAGCATGCACACCATGGCCAAGGTCAAGAACCTGCACATGAAGGCGATCAGCTCACCGGAGCCGGCCGAGCGGATCGCCGGGGAACAGGACATCGTCACCGGCGCCGCCCGGCTCATCGCCAACACGAGGACCGAGGCCGCCGAACTGGTCTCCCTGTACGGCGCCACCCGCGACCGGGTCGACGTCGTCGCCCCCGGCGTCGACCTGTCGACCTTCCACCCTGGCGACCGGGACGCTGCGCGCACGGCCCTCGCCTTCCCGCCGGATCAGTTCCACGTGGTCTTCGCAGGGCGGATCCAGAAACTCAAGGGACCCCAGGTCCTGGTGGCGGCAGCCGCCGAACTCCGCCGTCGGCGGCCGGACATCCCCCTGGCGGTGAGCATCCTCGGCTCGGGCAGCGGCTCCGAAGCCCTCAAGCTCCAGCCCCTCATCGACGGCGCCGGCCTCACCGATGACATCCGCCTCTACCCGCCAGTGACGGCAGCCCACCTCGCCCAGTGGTTCCGGTCCGCGGATGCCGTGGTGATGCCGTCCTTCAGCGAGTCCTTCGGACTCGTGGCGCTCGAGGCCCAGGCGTGCGGCACCCCGGTGGTCGCCGCCAATGTCGGCGGCCTGCCCCAGGCCGTCAGCGACGGCCGGAGCGGCCTCCTCGTCGACGGGCACTCCGCGACCGCGTGGGCGGCCGCCCTGGAACGCCTGCACGACGACGCGGAGCTGCGCGCGACGCTCGGACGCGGAGCCGCCATGCACGCCCTCGCCTTCGGCTGGCAGCGCACGGCGCTGCTGACGGCACAGAGCTACCGCACCGCCGTCGAGCGTTTCCCCGCGGCCACCGCGCGCTGAAGCACGCCTCCCGCGGCGCCTAGGATGGACGGGTGAACCCCACCGAACTCGCCGAATACCTCGATTCCGTTCGTATCACCGGCAAGGTGGCCACTCCGCGGCAGGACAACCTGAAGCACATGCGCCTCTTCCTCGAGGGGAACGAGCACCTCGAGTTCGGCGTCACCCGCACGCGACCCTGGTCGTTCGACGAGGTCTTCGACCTCATGCACGAGCGCGTCGGCACGAGCGGGGATCCAGCCCACACCGAAGGCCAGGACACCATCGATGCCGCCAGATGCGTCGCGGCGCTCGACCGGTTCGCGGACCGCCTCGGTTCCTCCGCGCACCGCGGCGAACGGATCCTCTTCGCCACCGGCCACCCCGCAGGCCTGCTGCCCGTCCACGCGGCCTTCGCCCGTTCCGCCGCGGCGGCCGGTGCCACGGTGGTCCGCGTACCGGAGGGGCGACGCTTCGGAGCCGGGGACATCCGCCAGGTCTTCGGCGTCCTCGTCTGGCATCAGCACGGCGGACTCATGCACACGCACTTCCCGGAACCCATGCGGCTGAGCCTCGATACGCTCGCCACGGAGGGGCTCGAGCCGCCGGACCTCGTGGTGGCCGATCACGGGTGGGCGGGACACTCCGCCAGTGCGGGGCTGCCGACCATCGGATTCGCCGACTGCAACGACCCCGGGCTCTTCGTCTCGGAAGCCCAGGGCCAGGTGGAGGTCGCCGTCCCGCTCGACGACAACCTATGGCCCGGGCTGTACGAACCACTCATCGCCTACGTCCTGGAACGTGCCGGGTTGCCCCCGGCCTGATCCGCAACCGCTGATAGGTTTTCCCCATGACCGATCTTGAGATCGCCCGGGCTGCCTCGATCCGGCCCATCGAGGACATCGCGGATGCCGCCGGGATCCCGCGGGAGGCGCTCGAATTCCACGGCCGCTACAAGGCCAAGATCGATCCGCGCCTGCTGCCGGACGACGGTCGTACACCCGGCAGGGTGGTCCTGGTCAGTGCCATGAGCCCCACGCCTGCCGGCGAGGGCAAATCCACCTGTACCGTGGGCCTCGCGGACTCCCTCGCCCGCGCCGGGCAGCGCGTGATGATCGCCCTGCGGGAGCCGTCCCTCGGTCCGGTGCTCGGCATGAAGGGCGGAGCCACGGGAGGCGGGTACTCCCAGGTGCTGCCGATGGACGAGATCAACCTGCACTTCACCGGCGACTTCCACGCGATCACCTCGGCGAACAACGCGCTCGCCGCGCTGATCGACAACCACATCCACCAGGGCAACGAACTCGGCATCGATCCCCGGCGCATCACCTTCAAGCGCGTCCTGGACGTCAACGACAGGGCGCTCCGGGAGGTGGTCATCGGCCTCGGCGGGCCCGCCCAGGGCACGCCGCGTCAGGACGGCTTCGACATCACGGTGGCCTCGGAGATCATGGCCGTCTTCTGCCTGGCCCGGGACCTCGAGGACCTGAAGGAGAGACTCGGCAACATCACCTTCGGCTACACCTACGACCGTACGCCGCTGACCGTCCGCGAGCTGCAGGTGGAGGGCGCGCTGGCGCTGCTGCTGAAGGACGCCATCAAGCCGAACCTCGTCCAGACCATCGCGGGAACGCCGGCATTCGTCCACGGCGGTCCGTTCGCGAACATAGCCCACGGCTGCAATTCCGTCATCGCCACGCGGACGGCCCGGCGCCTGGCGGACATCGTCGTGACGGAGGCCGGCTTCGGCGCCGATCTCGGCGCCGAGAAGTTCCTGGACATCAAGGCGCGTGCGGCCGACCTGGCCCCCGACGCCGTCGTGATCGTCGCGACGATCCGCGCGCTCAAGATGCACGGCGGGGTCGCGAAGGAGGACCTCGGGGAGCCGGACGTGGATGCCCTCCAGGCGGGCACCGCGAATCTCCTCCGGCACGTCCGCAACATCGAGAAGTTCGGCATCCCGCCCGTCGTGGCGGTCAACAGGTTCGCCACCGACGCCCAGGAGGAGCTCGACTGGCTGCTGGCATGGTGTGCGGGCGAGGGCATCGAGGCCGCCGTCGCGGACGTGTGGGGGCAGGGCGGCGGCGGGCCCGGCGGCGACGAGCTCGCGGCCAAGGTCCTCGATGCGCTCCGACGTCCCGTGAGCTTCTCGCACCTGTACCCCCTCGAACTCTCCGTCGAGGACAAGATCCGCACGATCGTGCAGGAGATCTACGGGGGCGACGGCGTCGATTTCTCGGTCCCGGCGCTACGGCGCCTCAAGGAGATCGAGGCCAACGGCTGGTCCGGTCTGCCGGTGTGCATGGCGAAGACCCAGTACTCGTTCTCCGACGACGTGAGCCTCCTCGGAGCACCGAAGGGCTTCACCGTGCATGTCCGGGATCTCATCCCCAAGACGGGAGCCGGCTTCATCGTCGCCCTGACGGGGTCCGTCATGACCATGCCCGGGCTGCCGAGGGAGCCGGCCGCGCTGCGGATGGACGTGGACGGCGAGGGGAACGCCGTCGGCCTGTTCTAGGACGGGACACGGACGCGCCCGACACGGAGCGCGGGGCGACGCCGTCGCGGCCTCACGGCGAGGTACAGGGCCGCCACGCTGCCGGCCACGACCGCGGCGACCAGCCACGCGGTCGACGGATCGCCGACCAGCAGGCGGGGGATCGCCCGGGACGGGACAGCGGCCGCGAAGACGAACGCGACGAGCAGGCCGAAGGAGCTGCCCACCATGTTCAGCAGGTGCCCCAGGACGTTGCCCCTCACCGCCGCGGCGATGCCCAGGCTGACCGTCACCGTGGTGAAGGCGGAGAGTCCGTGCCGCCAGCTGAAGTGCCCGTCGGACACGATCCCGAAGCTGCTGATGCCCGCCACCATCAAGTTCTACCTCCGGTCGGGGCTCCTCGAGGCAGGCGAGGCCATCAACCCCACCCGGGCCGACTACGGGGAGAGGCACGTCCGCCGGCTGCAGCTGATCCAGGGGCTGCGCTCCACGGTCGGGTTGGGGCTCGAGGACATCCGGCGGATCCTGGGCGCCGCAGCCGGGGCGGGCGCCTCGGACACGCAGCGCCTGGCGCTGCTCTCAACAGTGCAGTCGGTGGTCCTGGGCCTCGGCGGCCGGCGGGGCGAGCGATCACCGAAGGTCGACGCCCTCGTGCGCGCGATGGGCTGGCCGCACGAACAGAGCGACGCCCGTCTCGCCGTCGACGAGCACGTCGCCGCCATGAATGCCGTGGGTCTCGGCCCCGACGTCGACGTGCTGGCAGCGTACGGGCGCGCGGCGGATGGCATCGCCGATGCACAGCTGTTGTTCACCGCGGCGCAGGACGACCTGGAGGGCATGATCCTGACGGCAGCCATCGGCATGCACATGCATCACCAGCTCATCCTGGAACTGGTCGCCCTGGCGCAGGCGAGCCATGCGATCCGGCGGTACCTGCCGCAGCAAGGGCCGGATGAGTAGGGCCCGACAGGAAGGGCCCGACAGGTAGGGCCGGATGAGCAGGGCCGGGGGGGACAAGGGGAGCCCGTCCCTCCCCCCGTTCCTGCTCTCCGGTTCGATTTTCACTCGTGGGGG
>NZ_JBTNDU010000022.1:0-40902 GCF_054510835.1 Arthrobacter sp. TmT3-37
TGCGGGGGTGCTGTTTCTTGTGTTTTTTTTTTTTCGCTGGGGGGAAGGGTGGGGTTCTTTTCTCCCCCCCCCCCCTTCCTGCACTCGGTGGTCAGAGACCGATGTCTGCTGCCTTCACGAAGCCGGACTCCACGAGCGTCGGCTCGACGTCGTCCTTCGCCACGACCACGGGATCGAGGAGGTAGGAGGGGACGACCTTGGTGCCGTTGTCGTAGGTCTCGGTGTCGTTGACCTCGACCTCCTCGCCGGCGACGATCGCCTGGATCATCGACTCCACCTGGCCGCCGAGCTCGCGGGTGTCCTTCCAGACGGTCATCGACTGCTGGTCGGCCAGGATCGCCTTGACGTTGGCGACGTCGGCGTCCTGTCCCGTGATGAGCGGCCAGTCCGTGCCCGGCTTGTAGCCGGCGGCATCCAGGGACGCCTCGATGCCGAGCGCGAGGCTGTCGTTGGGTGAGAGTACGACGTCGACCTTGTCACCGCCGGTGTAGAACGACTGCAGGCGGTTGTCCATCTCGGCCTGGGCGTCGTCGGAGCCCCAGCCGAGGATGCCGATGGCCTTCCAGCCGTCGTTGTCCGCCGGCGACTTCCCGGAGGGGACGACCAGCTGGCCGGACTCGACGTAGGGCAGGAGGACGTCCCACGCCCCGGCGAAGAAGAACGCGGCGTTGTTGTCGTCGGGGCTGCCCGCGAAGGGCTCGAGGTTGAACGGGCCCTTGCCGTCGGCCAGTCCGAGCTGCTCCTCGATGAACTGGCCCTGGAGCTGGCCCACCTTGTAGTTGTCGAAGGTGGCGTAGTAGTCCACGGCCTCGGTGCCGTTGATCAGGCGGTCGTAGGCGATGACCTTGACGTCCTGGGACGCTGCGTCCTCGAGGGCGGGCCCGAGGGTCTGGCCGTCGATGGCCGCGACGACGAGGATCTTCGCCCCGCCGGCCACCTGGTTCTGGATCTGGCTGATCTGCTGGTCCGTCTTGTTGTCCGCGTACTGCAGGTCGACGGTGCAGTCGGCGGCTTCGAGCTTCTCCTTGAGTCCCTCGCCGTCGTTGATCCAGCGCTCGAGGCTGCGGGTGGGCATGGAGATGCCGACGTTGCAGCTGGTGGTGGCGTCGTCGCCCTCGGCTTCGGGGGCGGTCGATCCGGCCGGCGCACAGGCCGACATTCCCGCTGCGACACCGACTGCCAGCAGGAAGGCCGAGACATTCTTGATCGTGGTCATGGGTTGAGCCTTTGAAAAGGATCCGTCCGGGTGGCGGCACGCCCGGGGCAGGGGCCGGAGGTAACGGTCGGCATGCCTTGGTGTGCCTTATGGCTGGATCGAGCTGATACAACGCTGTAGCGCCCGGTCGATGTCACCATCGACGATATGTAGGCGAAGACAACATATCCGTGGAAGGCAGGCTGCGACAAGGGTGTGGGCGAACGTTATCGAAGTGAGACGTTCGGGGGTGATCAGGCGCTCCGGGCCTTCCGGGCGCGGTAGGCCTTGACGTGCGTGCGGTTCGCGCAGTTGCCCATGTCGCAGAAGCGCTTCGAGCGGTTGCGGCTGAGGTCCAGCACCACTCCGTCGCAGTCCTCGGCCGCGCAGGAGCGGAGGCGGTCGAGTTCGTGACCGCGGATCACGTCGGCCAGCGCCATGGCCGCCTCGGTCGCCATCCGCTCCTCGAGCGGCGCCTCGGGTGCTGTGGCATGGAGGTGCCAGTCCCACTCGTCGTGCCGGACGAGCTGGGGGAGTGCATTGGCGCGCCGCAGGATGGCATTGACGAGCGCGACGGCGTCGTCCTCGTCCGCGAACCAGAGGACCTCCAGCTCGGCGCGCAGTGCGCGCACGGCGTCGAGTTCCGCCTCGGTGCGTGTCCGCGAGCCGGAGAAGCGCTGCTCCTCGAGGAAGCGGTCCAGGCCTTCCAGGGTGTCCAGCGGGTCGACGTCGTCCTTCGCACTGTTGATGAGTGCGGCCGCGGACGCGAGCGCCACCTCCGTGTCATAGGTGAAAGACATGTTGACTCCTGACATCACGAACCCCTAGTGTCACGACCATAACCACTTGTCACTCATGACACCACTTCTCGACCCGAAGGAGCGGACGTGCCCCTGCGCCCCACCGCCGGCCTCTGGCTGGCAATCGTCTCCGCCGCGACGTTCGGCGTCTCCGGACCGTTCGCCAAGTCCCTCCTCGAGATCGGCTGGAGCCCCGGCGCCGCCGTGGGGCTCCGGATCGGGGGTGCCGCCGTCGTGCTCCTGGTCCCGGTGCTGATCGCCATGCGAGGCCGCTGGGCGACACTCCGCGGCAATGCCCTGACGATCGTCATCTACGGGACCACGGCGATCGCCCTGTGCCAGCTGTTCTACTTCAATGCCGTGCAGCGCATGTCCGTCGGGGTGTCGCTGCTCCTCGAGTACCTGGCGCCCGTGCTGATCGTCGGCTTCCTGTGGCTGCGCTCGCGGAAGGCGCCGCAGGTCCTCACGATCATTGGTTCCGTCACGGCCGTCCTCGGACTGCTGCTCGTCCTGGACCTCACGGGTGACACCCGGCTGGATCCCGTCGGCGTGCTCTTCGGTCTCGCCGCGGCCGTGTGCCTCGTGGTGTTCTTCCTCATGTCCGCGAAGGTGGACGAGTCCCTCCCCCCGCTCGTGATGGCCGGCGGCGGGATGGTGGTCGCGGCGGGAACCATAGCGGTCCTCGGCCTGACGAACATCATGCCGTTCCGGTTCGTGTTCGCCGACGTCTCCCTGGCCGGGGCGACCTACAGCTGGATCGTGCCGGTCGCCGTGCTCGTCCTCGTGGCGACGGTGGCCGCCTACGTGACCGGGATCCTCGCCGCGCAGCGCCTCGGGTCCAAGGTGGCCAGCTTCGTGGCGCTGACCGAGGTGATGTTCGCGGTGCTCGCGGCCTGGCTGATCCTCGGTGAGCTGCCCGGACCCCTGCAGCTGCTCGGCGGGCTCCTGATCGTGGCCGGCGTGGTGTGCGTGCGGCTGGACGAGCTGCGGAGCGCGGACGCCGCAGGGACTGCCCTGCTCGACCAGCCCAACCCGGTGGAGCCGTTGCCGCGGGGGTGACGGCGCGGACGAAGCAGCGTCGTCATGCTGGGTCGGGTTCCGGCGGTGAGGTGAATGTCGATAGAGTGCCTACACATGGCTCAGCAGGGGGCTCGACCAACGCCTTCCCACGGAGTCGATGATGAGCCCTCACACCTCACCTGCGAGACCGGACCTGGTGCGCCGACCGGCCCAGGAAGCCATCGCACAACCGCGGCCCAACTACTTGCGCATGTCGATGCGGGAACTGCGCGTCCACGCCAACCGCCTGTACCAGGCCCTGGACATGGAGAACCCGCCGGAGAAGGCTCGCTACGAGTACCGGCTGGTCAGCGCCATCCTCCTGATGCGCGCGGACCTCGCCCGACACCGTCTTGCGGTGCAGGCGCATACTGAGGCATGACCACTCGCCCGAAGACCGACGATCCGCTCGTGCTGCCGGTTGTCCTGCCGGCGCCGACCCCGGCGAGTGTCCGCCGTCGTCCATCCCACAGGGCGACTGAATCCAACACCTCCCTACGAGGACTCGCCAAACGACGATCGGACTCGATGACGCGACTGGGTGCTCGAGCAACCCGGGGCAGCCGACAGTCCGTCGTCATGCGTGGTGCTGCGCCTGTCGTCGCTCCTGGCATTGCACCTCCTGCGCTCACCGTCCCGAGCTCGCCCTGATCGCGACGGGCTCAGAACGTGGCGACACCGATTCCAGGAGGGCCCTGGCCGAGCTCCCGCACCTGAGGGATCTCAGCCAGGACCACAGAGCCCGATCATCGCGGTCGCCCCAGAGGACGAAGGAGACGAGAAGCTGATGCGCATCTTCACTCGCCACGCAGCCCGGCAGCCCACGGTCACGGACGTTCGTGCCTTCCGCACGGCGGGACGGGGGCCGGCCTCGACCCCAGCTGACGAGGACAGTTCCGGGTCGGCGACCGCCCGGAAGCAGGAAACCCGTCCATCCTCGGGGACTCCACGCGCCGTCGAGCGCATCCGACGCACGATCGCACCAGGATCAGGACGACTGCTCGTCCGTGCGCGCAGGTCCGTCCTTCGGACGTATCCATGCTGACAGTTGCCGAACCACACTCCGATCCCACGGCCGCGCACGAACCTCGTCCGCTACTGGTTGCAGTACGCGAGGCTTCCTCAGTGAATCCTGCCCTCGAATGGGCTGCACGTCGTGCGCGTGACACCGATCGTGCGTTGATGCTCGTTCACGCTGTTCCGAGTGCCGATCTGATGCCGCCCGGCACCCGATACGGGCCTGTCGTCGAACGGGGCAGAGCTCTGCTGCAGGCCGAGTCGCTGCGCCTGGAAGCGCGATCACCGGGACTCAGGACGAGTACGTACCTGCATTGCGGAGATGTCGTCCATGCTCTGCTCGGCCTGTCCGCCGGAGCTTCTCTGCTCGTCGTCGGAGCGGACAGGATGAACACCCGCACAGGTGTCTTCCAGGGATCCGTGGCGATCGAGGTCGCGCTCGGGTCCGCGGCTCCCGTGCTCATCGTCCCGCTCGGTCATCGAGGTGGTGGTCAGAACGGGACGGGGGCAGGACACGTCGTCACGGGCGTCGACGGGTCCGCGGAGTCCTACGAAGCGTTGAGACGGGCAGCTTTCGAAGCCAACCGGATGCGGACACCCCTGAGAGTTGTGGAGGCCGTCCGGCCGTCCTCACCGGCCACGGAGGCGCGGACAGTCAGTACGTCGGCGATTCTGAGCGCACTTCGGACCGCGTACCCGGCCCTGATGGTGAGTTGGATCGTCGATACGGTGCATGCGCCTGCCCGTGCGCTGGCTCGACACAGCCGGGATGCCTCATTGCTCGTCATCGGGCGGCACGGGAAGGGTGCGAGAGCAGGGATGGGACTGGGATCTGTCACCCACGCGGTCCTGCTGCGGCCTCCCTGCCTCACCCTCGTCATCCCGGCACCGGATCAGATCCATCGGCGTCCAGGCGTCTGACCTCATACGCGGGGAGTTGCTATGTCGACCTGGGCGGCGACGCGGACGGAGGTGGCCGTGAGCCGCGCGGGTACCCCGGTACCTCGTCAGTCGAGGAGAGGAAGTCGCACGAACTCGGCTCTGGGGCGTTGGGGGAGCTCATCGATCAGCTCGTTCACAGCAATGGCAACGGTGTTCCGTTCGCTCTGCGACAGTTCGTACACGCCGTGCAGATAGGCGTCCATCTCGAAGAGCTCCAGCTGCCCGCCGATCGCGTAGTAGTGGACCCATAGATCTGCAGACGTCAGACCGGCATGATGGACTGCCAGATGAGTGCTCCGTTGTTGCGTGTACGCGGTCATACCATCGCCTGCTCAGGCTTCAACCGGGAACGATCATGTCCATGTTCCTGAAAACACTCCTGGGGACCCGGACCGGACCCAGACGAACACCTTGATAAGCCAGCTTACCCTCTGTGTTACCCACAAGACCTGGCAGAAGCTCGCTGACCGGTTGGAAGGGCCCAGCAGGTGTCCACTCCTGACCGCGACGGCTGCCGCACATGAAAGAGCAGGGGCCGGCACTCCCCGACGGTGCCGGCCCTGCTGCGGTCATGCTTGTCGAAGTCAGCCTTCGACGGCCGCGATCTCGTTCGGAGTGCCGGGGAGCTCGTCCGAGGACGTGATCTCACCGGTAGCGATGTCGACGGCGTGGAGCTTCTTGGCTGCGGGATCGGTGATGTACGCGGTGCCGCCGACGACCTTGATGGCGGGGTGCGGATCCTGCCATTCGACCGGGCCTTCCCACGCGTCGATGACCGGCAGGGAGTCGGTGATCGCACCGGTCTCGGGGTCCATCGAGTGCAGGGCTCCGTCGGAGGCGAGGATCAGGACCTCGTCGTTCGGTCCGCGGGCCACGTCACGGAAGGTGTACTCGACGCCCTCGGGCAGGTCGATCACCGTCATGGTCTTGGTCTCGGTGTCGATCAGCGTGAGCTGGTGCAGGAGGTAGCCCTCGAGGTCGGGGTCGTCCTTGTAGTCGCCGGCGATGATGGGGCTGGTCTCGCTGACGTACGCGTTGCCCATACGGCCGAATTCGTCCGGCGCGTCGATCTTGGTGATCTCGCCGTTGTCGTAGACGAGTGCGCCGTCGCTGCAGCCGAACACGACGGCCTCGTTCATGGCTGTGCCCTCCCCGTGGACGGAGGGGCACTCGTCGCTCGTGGCGACCTCGTTGCCGTCGGCGTCCAGAACCTCGATGCCCGAGCGGCTCTCGGAGTTGCCGACGGTGGTCAGGAAGGTGCCGTCGTCAAGAACGATGGAGACACCGTGGTGGGCTTCTTCGCCTTCGATGACCTCGGTCGCCGGGAGGCTTTCGGGATCCTCGAGGAGATCGTCGGTGGTGTAGATGGTGGTGTCGCTGGTGCCGTCGGCGTAGAGGATGGTCTTGTCGCCGTGCTGGACCACGTGGCCGGCGGTGTCGGCCTCGAACATGAGGTCCGTGAGCTTCGGTTCCGCCTGCTGTGAGCCGGAGGAGTCGGTCCACGTGCCGAGGTCCAGGACCTGGAAACCCTCGGGCACGGTGACGAGGGCGTGGCGTCCGTCGCCTGCGGGGTTCAGGCGCGTGAAGCCGTCGATGGGCAGGTCGCCCTCGAGCTCCAGTGTGGTGCCGTCGAGGACCACGATCCCGCCGTCGTAGGTCAGGGCGACGCGGGGCGTCTGCTCGCCGGCTGCAGCGGCTGAGGTGGTGGTCTCCGGCATGGCGGACGTGTCTGCCGCCGGTTCCGAGGGGGACCCGCAGGCGGTCATCAGGAGGGCGGAGGTAGCGACCGTGGCTGCGAGGGCCAGGCGCTTCGGGCGGTACGGGAGCGGGTTCGTCGTCATCATCGTTCTTTCTGTGTTCTGGACTTTCACGGAGAGAGTCCGGCGGCGATGCGTTCGGTGTTGGTGCGCATCATCGTCAGGTACGTGTCTGCGCCCTCGCCCGGGTCGGTGAGGGATTCGGTGAAGAGCTCGACGACGTCGACGTCGATGTTCGCGCCGTCGGCGAGTACCTGGACGAGGCGGTCGGGTTGGGAGGACTCGGCGAAGATCGTGGTCACCTGTGCTTCCTCGATCGCTCCGACGAGGTCGCGGAGATCGGAGGCACTGGGGGATGCGAGGGTGGTGCCTCCCGGGATGACGGCCCCGATGAGCCGGAAGCCGTACCGTTCGGCGAGGTAGCCGAAAACGTGGTGATTGGTGACGAGGTTCCGCCGCTCCACCGGGATGGCCGCGAAGGCTTCGGTCATGGTCCGGTCGAGATCGGTGAGCTCGGTCTTGTAGGCCGAGGTGGAGGACTCGACGGCTTCCGGGTCGATGTCGTCGATCCTCAGGGTCTGCTCCTGAAGTTCGTCGACGACCTCGATCATGAGTGTCGGGTCGGTCCAGAAGTGGGGGTCCATGGACCCCTCGGATTCCCCCTCCGCATAGGCGAGGGGTTCGATGACGTCACCGGCGACGAGGAGGGGTACGTCGTCGGACTGGGCGCTGTCGATGTGCTGCTGGAGCCCCTCTTCGAGGCCGAGCCCGTTGGTGACGATGAGATCGGCCTGCCGCATCATCGCCCCGTCCTGCGCGGAGATCTCGAAGGAGTGCGGGTCGGCATTGGGTTGCATGAGGACGCGGACCTCGGCCTCGTCGCCGACGACGTTCTGCACGACGTCGCCGAGGATGTTCGTGGTGACCACGATGACGGGCTTGGTGCTCCCGGCGGTGCCGCACCCGGAAGCCCCGACCATCGTTGTCACGGCCAGGACCAGTGCCACGTACCTACGTGTTCGAGTCATCGCCCGACCTCCACCAGGTGCGCGGGGACGGTGTCGGTGTCGAACGTGCGGGCGATCCGGGCGTTGTCGGCGAAGTCGATCTCGAACAGGGTCTGTTCGGCCGGGGCATTGAGGTATGCGCGCTGCTGGTCGACGGTCAACTCGACCCCGGTCATCAGGTCCGGGTCCTGCAGGGTCTGGGGTAGCAGGGGTCCGGTGGCGGCAATCACCTCGTCGGTCTCGGCGGTGAGGACGAGGATGCGGCCGTCTGCGGCGAGGGCGACGACATGGCCTTCCCGGTCGTCGACCGCGGAGACCTGCAGGAGCGGGACTTCGGTCGGGACGAACTGCCATGAGCGTTCCCGGGTGTCCAGCAGCCAGGCGCCCTGGTCCCCGGCGACGGCGGCGACCGTGGGGCGGCCTTCACGGGCCCGGAACTCCGTGGCCTTGGGCGCGTCCATGTCGGCCGGGTAGGGGATGCGCTCGTAGCTGACCTGATCGCCGTCAAGGGTTGCCAGGAGGGCGCCGTCGTCGCAGCCGATGACAGTGCCGACAGCTGTCGCGATGGTGCCCTGGGCGTCCACGCACTCGGCGGACGTGCCGTCCATCGGTCGACCGTCCTTGTCGTATGCCTGCACGGACGCGGCGGTGCCCGTGCTGCCGGGTTCGGTGAGGAGGGTGAGGTCCGAGAGCGGGACGAGCATCCCGGCATGTGGTTCTCCGGAGAGTTCGGTGCGGACATCGAGCTCTCCCCTGGCCAGGGCATCGTTGTCGAACACGGTGCCCTTGCCGCTGTCGGGGAAGTAGACGCCCGTCCCCGATGAGCCGGAGGTGACGACGGCTTCGCCGTCGCCTTCGACGGTGCCGATGGTTCTGGGTTCGCCGCTGTAGTAGTGGAAATGGTCCTCGTGATCCCACGTCCACATGCCGCTGTCGACGATCGTCAGGGCTCCCGTGGTCGCTGAGGACGCGAAGAGGTACCGCCCGTCCGTCGAGGTGCTGCTGATCTCGGGGACATCGCCGACGGTGGTGGTCGTTCCATCGGCGAGGTTGAGCAGGTCGATCCGTCCGCCGGTGTCCAGGGTCATCAGGTAAAGCTGCGGTTCAGCGACTTCCGTGGAGCCCTCGAGTGTTCCGTGACCGTCGCCGATCTGGGGCGAGGCCGAACTGGAGGCGGCCGGAGGGCCACTGGTGATATCCGCGGAGGGGCCGGACGGGGTGGTGGTGGAGCAGGAAGTAAGAGTCAGGGCGAGCAGAGGGAGGCAGAGCACAAGAGTTTCAGGCGTTCGCACGAAGGGCTTTCTGTGATGGACGTTCCGGTTCCGAACCGGCTGGACGATCGACGTTCTGTGGAGAACTGTCAGAAGAGGTGGTGCGCCGGGTCATGCCGCGGACGATGCTCGACATGGCGGCACAGGCGATGGCGGCAAGGGCGATCGAAGCGCCGGCGGCCGTCCCGTGATGCCACGAAGCCAGGAGCCCGAGGAAGACCGAGAACGCCCCGATCAGGGCCGCAAGCCCCATGGTCGTCGGGATGCGCGTGGTCCACGCGGCAGCGGCGACAGCAGGGGCGAGGAGCAGTCCGATGACCAGCAAGGCGCCCACCGCCTGGTAGGAGGCGACGACGGCCAGGGTTACGAGTCCGACGAGGAGTACCTGGGCCGGCCGGGGACGCAGTCCCATGACGTGGGCGACGCGGCGGTCGAAGGCGAGGGCGACGAAGGAGCGGTGGAAACCTGCGGTGATCAGCACCGTGAGAATCAGTGCGCCGGCAAGGAGCTGAACCTCGCTGGGCCCGATGGCGAGGACGTCGCCGAACAGGGTGGCTGTGGCATCGGTCGCGAAGCTGCGGGAGTGGGAGATGATGATGACCCCCGCGGCGAGCATGCCGACGAAGAAGAGACCGATGCTCGTGTCATGGGACAGCCGGCCCCGCCGGGCGAGGAAGCTCACGCCAAGACTCATCACCACGGCACTGCAGGCCGCGCCGAGGATGACCGGGACACCCGCCAATGTCGCGAGGGCCACGCCGGGCAGCATTCCGTGCGCCATCGCCTCCCCGAGGAACGCCATGCCCCTGATGACCACCCACGTGCCGACCACGGCGCAGATGGCGGCGCACAGCGAACCGCCGATGAGAGCACGCAGCATGAAGTCCGTGGAGAAAGGTTCGAGGAACAGGGTCACCCTGCCACCCTAGACTTAAATGAGTTTCGTTCTCAATATGCTAGTTTCGTGGGATGCCTTCCGCTCGACGCGCCTCCTCCCCGCCTCAGCAGCACTTCAGCAGATCCAGCCCGCCCCCGTCGGACTCGGGGGCTGGTTCATCGGGGCCGATCGTGCTGACGGATGTGTGGTTCGATCACGACGGAGTCGACGCTCTGCGCGGCATCACCCTGTCGATCCAGCCCGACGCCGTCACGGCGATCGCTGGACCCAATGGCTCAGGAAAATCCACGCTGCTGGCGGTGCTTGCCGGGGTGCTGGCACCCCGCCGCGGAACGGTGTCGATATCCCGGAATGCGCGCAGGGCGCTTGTCGTCCAGCGCAGCGAAGTCTCCGACCGCATGCCGCTCACGGTTCGCGACGTCGTAACCATGGGTCGCTGGTCCACGGCGGGAATGCTGCGACGCCTGCACGCCGAGGATCACCGCATCATCGATGAGTGCATCGACCTCGTCGGCCTGGCCGGCTATCAGAGCCGGCCCCTGAATGCGCTGTCGGGAGGGCAGCGACAACGCGCCTTCCTGGCTCAAGGACTCGCACAGCGCGCGGACATCGTCCTGCTCGACGAGCCCACCACCGGTCTGGACGCCACCACACGGGCCCTCGTGGCAGAGGTTCTGGTCGCGGAGCGGGGTCGCGGGGCAACCGTCGTCTGCGTCTCCCACGACGAGACCACCCTTGCCGCGGCCGACCACATCATCACCCTCGATGCAGGTCGCATCTCGCCCGACTCCGGAACGTCTGGTGGCCCGGCCATCCCGCGGTCCCATGCGCGGGTCGACGGAGCCGGGGTATGCCGGCGGGGCTGATCCGAGGACGGAGGCCTGGATCCCTGTCTGCGGATACGGCGTGTTGCGTAGTCGGACGTGGAGCCATCAGCTCAAGGGCGCTCAGAGGCCGTCGGGAGGACTTCGAATCACGGTGCACATGAGAGGGGGTGCCAGCTGTCGCCGGCACCCCCTCCGATGAGTGTTGGCAGTTACTTGGTGGTCATTGGGCCGAATGTCGCGTCGATGTCGGCCATCTCCATATCGGCCGTCGCCTGGATCAGGTCGAGCAGTTGGGGGTCGAGCCCGGGGGCGAACTCCTCCAGCCGCTCGGGGGCGATCTCCGACGGCACGCCCTCGGGGGCCTGCTCGCTGGCGTCGAGGGTCGTTCCGTCGTTCGACGGGGACAACCCCTGGTAGATCTTGCCGGCCTCCGACTGACCCTTGAGATCGAAGGTGTACTGCTTGCTCTGCAACCCCAGGTCGAGGAGCTTCTTGACCTCGGGGAACTGCTCGGCGTTGGTCTTCGGGATCGGTAGCAGCGACTTCCAGTTCACCCCGAGGGTCTCGAGGGCCTTCGCGTAACCGTTCTCGTGGGCCTGGTCGCGGACGATCAGGTAGGAGATCGTGGAGCGGGCGGTCTTGTTGTCGGTCATCTCGTACATGCGGCACTTCTGCAGCCGGCCGGTCGCCTCGAGCATCAGGTTGTACAGCAGGTCAAGGGGAAGGTTGCCCGAGTTGTACACGTAGCTGCCGCTCCAGGGATTGCCCGCCGAGTCGACGGGCAGTGCACCCTGTGCGCCCACGAGGTAGTGGTGGATGTTGCCCTGGGACAGGGCCAGGTTCAACGGGATCGCGCCACCGGCCCCCGGGGTGTCCAGCGGATCCTCGAGCTTGCCCTGATAGCGGGGGGAGCCGTCGAGGAGCCGGGAGATCGTGGTGCCGATCAGCTCGACGTGGCTGATCTCCTCGGTGCCGATGCCCTGGATCAGGTCGCGGTAGGGCTTGGCGGCTGCGCCACGGAAGTTCATGCTCTGGAACAGGTACTGCATCATGGTGCGCATCTCGCCGAACTGCCCGCCGAGACCTTCCTGCAGGGCGTTGGCGGCGGCGGGATCCGGCTCGTCGGGGATGATCTCGTTGATGAGCTGCTGAACGTGGAAGAACATGGAACCTCCTGATGACAGGCGGAAAAGGAAGCCGCCTTACCTTCACCTTCCACCGCCGGACCCGAGACCACAAGTGGGCAGCGACCTGCTGCGAGGGAGTTCGAACGAATGCCTGGAGTGTGCACCAGCGCGCAGCGGTATCAGGGGCGAAGCACCTAGTCGTAGGAATGCCGACCTGGACGTTTACATGAGGGACAGGGTGAAGGAGAGGACGAAACCGGCGGCGGTGCTCATGGCTACTGCGGGTCCCCCGTGTTCATAGGCTTCGGGCATGAGGGTGTCGGCCAGGGACGCGATGACAGCGCCGGCGGCAAAAGCCAGGGGCAGTGAGATGGCTTCCGGGTCTGCCCCTGAGAGGGGGCCGGCGCCGATGAGGACGGCGGCAACCAGGAGGACGGCACAGGCTCCCCATAGGCCGAGTATCTTCGACGTCGATGAGCCCTGGGAGCGCATGGATGATGCTCCGACGAGGGCTTCGGGGAGGTTGGAGACGAAGATCGCAGCCAGCAGGGCAAGGCCTCCGGTGCCTCCGCCCAGTGCCACGCCGAGGGCGACGTTCTCCGGGACCCCGTCGAGCGTGACGGCGGCGAGCAGGGCCAGGCCTGCCGCGCCGCGTACTGAGGCTTGGGACGCGGGATGGTCCGAAGCGGCAGCGTCGGTGTCCAGTTTCACGCTGCCTTCGTGCTCGTCGGCCGGTGCGGGATCCTCGCCGGCTTGGGCCCATCGATCGAGCAGGGCGCTGAGGACGGTGAAGACGAGAGCGCCTGCAAGCAGGCCCAGTGCTGCCCGCCAGATACCACCCTGTTCGAAGGCGTCCTCGAACAGTTCGAAGGCCAGGGCTGTGATCAGAGATCCTGCGGCGAAGGACAGCAGGATTGCCAGCACCCTCTTGGGCAGGTTGAACCGCACATCGACCAGCGCCCCGATGATCAGCGCGCTGGAGGCCACCACACCGAACACGAGCGACATCATCATGCGGCCAGTATGCGACCACGACAGGGGCCAGGCCAACGACGACGGCGAGAAGCCCTTCTCTCAGGATCTACTTCGACACGCACTGCAGTGCGCCTTTCCACCTCCCGTCGCTAGTAGGGCGCTTCTCAAGAGTTCTCGGCGGCGTCACTCACGCCGACAACAAGCCGTTCCTGACTTGGTTGCAGAGGAATCACGCTGATCTTCCGGCGCATCCGGATGCCGGCGTATGAACGTGAGTCCGCCGATCTCTTTCGAGCATCGCGTCGTCAGACGCCTTCGGGTGGTGCACAGGTTCAGGAGCGCGGCGACCGGAGGCGTGAAGGTGTTCAGGTGCCGATGATGGTGAGCCAGCCGGCGAGGGCGAGGAGGGTGATGATGAGGACGGGGATGGTCAGGAGGATCCCGGTGCGGAAGTACTGGCCCCAGCCGATGTGGATGCCCTTGCGGTCCAGGACGTGGAGCCAGAGCAGGGTGGCGAGGCTGCCGATGGGGGTGATCTTGGGGCCGAGGTCGGACCCGATGACGTTGGCGTAAATCATCGCCTCCTGCGTCAGCCCGGTTGCTCCCGCGGCCCCGGTGGCGAGGGAGGCGATGAGGACGGTGGGCATGTTGTTCATCAGGGACGCGAGGACCGCGACGAGGACGCCGACGCCGAGCGCGGTGATGAGCACGCCGTTGTTGCTGATGGCCGAGAACACGCCGGCGAGTTCGTCGGTGAGGCCCTGGTTCCGCAATCCGTAGACGACGAGGTACATGCCGATGGAGAACAGGACGATCTGCCAGGGTGCTTCCTGCAGGATCCGCGGAACGGAGATCCGACCGTTCGGGAGCGTAGCCGCACCGCCACCAGCTGAGGAGGGGGACGCATCGTCGTTCACGTCCGAGCTGAACGTGCCAGAGGCCGGGTGGGCACTGTTCGCTGTGGCACCGGTGGGGCGGTGGGCCGCTCCGACAGTTTCGTAGTCGAGGTCGGCTGCCTGCCCTGCCGCATCGATCTCGGACACAGGTTCCTGCATCGCCGGGACGGGCATGCGTGGGAAGAGGAAGGCAGGTTTGCGGGATGCCACCAGCATGAGGACCACTGCGCCGACACCTGCCACGGCGGACAGTGGGATGTGCAGTGGTTCGGCGGCGAAGTAGCCGATGAGCAGGACTCCGAGAATGACCCACCCGGTCTTGAAGGTCAGGGGGTCCGCGATTGCCGACTCGGGTGTCTCGAGGGCGCTCATGTCGTAGGTGCGGGGGATCACCGTGCGGAAGAACAGCAGGAGAACGCCGAGGCTCGCGGCGACGGACACGATGCCGACCGGGACCATGACCGCGGCGTAGCGGGCGAAGCTGATGTCGAAGAAGTCGGCGGTGACGATGTTCACGAGGTTGGAGACGACCAGGGGCAGGCTCCCGGCGTCGGCGATGAAACCGCAGGCGATGACGAATCCGAGGGACGCCTTCGCGGGGAATTTCAGGGCCAGGAGCATCTGGATGACGATCGGCGTGAGGATCAGCGCCGCTCCGTCGTTCGCGAACACGGCCGCGATCGCGGCACCGAGCAGGACGATGAGGGTGAAGAGCAGGCGCCCGTTGCCTCTGCCCCAGCGGGCGACGTGCAGGGCCGCCCATGTGAAGAACCCGGATTCGTCGAGGATGAGGGAGATGATCACGATCGCGACGAACGCGAAGGTCGCGTTCCAGACAATGTCCCACACGACCGGGATGTCCGACAGGCTCACCACCGTGGTCAGAAGCGCGAGGACCGCGCCGCCGAGGGCGGACCAGCCGATGCCGAGGCCTTTGGGTTGCCAGATGACCAGGGTCAGGGTGGCGAGGAAGATCAGGACGGCGACCACGGTCATGGCAGTCATAGCAGCAGGGCTCCTAGCAGGAGGGCAGGAAAAGACGCACCGACGAACTCACCTGTGGGTGTGAGGTGAGGTTGTAACGGGCTCGGAAGCGAACACCGGGCGCCGGCAAGAGAACATGACCGTTGTCGCCCGGGTGAGAAGCCCTGGTGCTGGGGTCAGCGAGTGGTGAGGGTTGCGTGGAGGGCGGTGACGCGGTCGAGGATGTCGTCGCGGACCAGGCGCATCCGCTCGATCCCGTCGATGCCGCGTTCGCTGGGTTCGTCGGTCTCCCACCGCTCGTACAGGGTGCCTTCGACCTCGTCGACCTGCGCCTCGGCGCCGAGGATGACCACGAGGTCCGCCTGCTGCTGGTCTTCGACGGTGATCTGGCGGGGCACTTTCTGACTGATGTCGACCCCGACCTCCGCCAGGACCACGGCAGACAGGGCATTGACGGAGGATCCGGGCTTCGACCCGGCAGAGGCGGTGGTCACGGAGTCTCCTGCGACCTTGTCCATCAAACCGGCGGCCATCTGGGACTTCCCCCCGTTCTTCACACACACGAACAGGACAGAGAGCTTATCAGCCTTGAAACTCACAGGAATACTCACTTCTGGTCGGTAAGGAGGAAAGCAGGGGCCAAGCAGGATTCGGGAGGCTGGGGTGTTACTCGGGTTCGGTGAGGACGCCGGCGAGGGCGTCCAGAGCGCCGGGCACGATCGAGAAATACGCCCACACGCCGCGCTTCTCGCGGTGCAGGATCCCGGCGTCGACGAGGATCTTCAGATGATGCGACACCGTCGGCTGCCCAAGGTCCAGCGGCTCGGTGAGATCACACACGCACGCCTCGTTCTCTGCGCTGGAGTAAATCAGGGAGACCAGACGCAACCGATTCGGATCGGCGATCGCCTTGAACTGCCTGGACAATGCTTCAGCCCGCTCCACGCTCATCGCGGGCGCCCCGGACGGTACGCAGCACGGGCCCGCATCAACCATCTCGATGGTCGCGAAGTCCTTGGTCGAAGCAATGGTTCGGGGCTCGGAAATCGCCGTCATGCCAGCCAGCATACCCGTACATCGACAACCGTCGATATGGCGCAGGCCAGGATCATGGGCATTTCGGGCGGGCCGGTGATCGATAGTGCGGGCGATGGCGCATCACGTGGCATCGAGGCACAAAAAGGACGAGCAGTCCGGCGAGGAGCAGAGCGTGCACTACGGTGGAATAGGTAAGTAGGCTGATGATCGGCCGGGGCTCTTATCGATGTGATCGGGCCACTGCCTCGGATTCAGCATGTGGGACTCGGTAGTGGGGACGGTCGGGCTCGGAGGTCCAATGAACGGCCAGATACAGATCAGGCTGACGACGCTCGCCCTGGCGAGATCGCATTGCACGGTGAGTGAGCTGTGGGTGAAGTACTACGCCCTGGGCGGCAGCGTCTCCCAGTTCGAGGTCCAGGCCTACCTCGGCGGACTGCTCGTCCTGCATGGAAGTGAGCGGAACATTCTCGCCGATGCCATGAACGAGCTCCTCGAACACACGCCGGTGGACATCCGTGTTCCCCGCAGCGAGGAGGACGAACCTGCCGAAACATCCGAGGACTCCAAGCGGTCCCTGGGCGCCCTGGGTGCGTTCCTGTTCACGGCGGAGGAAGCCGAGCAGGAACGCCTCGACGCCGTCACCCGGACGAACCTGTTGGACTCACCAGGGGAGGCATGCTTCGACCGGTACACGCAGCAGGCCAGGGATTATTTCCAGGTCAGCTCCTCCATCGTGGCCCTGATCGATGATCACAGGATGTTCCTGAAGTCTGTCCTCGGACCCATCGAGCAGAACCTGCCGAGGGAGATCACGTTCTGCAATGCGACCATCCGTAATGCGGGACCGCTGATCGTCCCGGACGCGCTCGAGGACGACCGGTTCAGCGCGAATCCCCTGGTGGTCGGGGAGCCGTTCATCCGCTTCTATGCCGGCTATCCCCTGCGCGGTCCGGGCGGATGGACCGTCGGGACCCTGTGCGTCATCGATCAGCACCCCCGTAGCTTCTCGGCGCAGGACGGGCGGTTCCTGCGCAGGATCGCCCGCCTCGTCGAGGACGAGATCAACGCCTGACCATCACGCAGCACGGATCCCACATCCTCCATACCCCTGCCGCCTTGCCTCTGAGCCCTCCCATGGCAGGTGCGTGGAGCGTCTGTCGAGCCGCCCGCCGGGAGGTGCAGGCCAGGATCAGGACTCGAAGTGCGTGGTGACGGGTTCGTGCTGTCCGAGCGAGGCGAGGATGTCGACGGACAGGTCGCGGAGCTTCACGTTCCGGTTCGAGGAAGCGCGGCGCAGGATCGCGGTCGCTTCTTCCTGTCCGCACCGGTTCTGCGCCATGATCGCCCCGATCGCCATGTCGATACTGGTCCGGGACTCCATGGCCACCCGCATGTTCGCTGCCGCGTCCGTGAGCTTCGCGACCCGCACCGCCAGACGCAGGGACTGGGACACATCCCGGGCGAAACCCTCGGCGACACGAATGCCCTTGTCATCGAAGGTTCCGGGTTCCGTGGAGTACAAGTCCAGGCCGGCGCTCGCACCCTCATCCAGACGTATCGGTATCCCGAGTGCTGATCGCAGCCCGTGCGCTGCGATCGCTTCCCGGTACTCCGGGAACCGGGTCTCGGTCAGGAAATCCGGGATGTGGACCGTCACGCCCTCACGGGCCGCCTGCAGACACGGTCCGTCGTCGAATCCGTGCTGCACCTCATCAACCTGCTGGGCCCTGGCACTGCTGCTGGCCACAGTGGTCATGGATCGCGGCCGCAGAAGCGTGATCCCGCAGAAAATGTCCCCGTAGCGCCCTGTGAAAGCCTCCGCAGCGACACTGACGAGCCCGGTCAGGAACTCCTGGACGTCATCGCTCTCGAGCACCATGTTCTGCAGCTGAGCGGTGATGGTGTCCCGCTCGGCCTCACGGGCCAGTTCATTCTCGTCCGGCATCAAGTCCTCATCCACGTATCGGTCGGCAGAAAAGGCTCGCTGCTGAACCAGTGGCCACCTCAAGCGCTCATCGAATGCTACGGCAATCGCACCGAAGCCCATCTCCACGATGCCTCAAGCGCCCTCAGCGACGGCCGCAGAACCCGCCGTCCGCGTCCTTGTCATTGCCGGCTGCGCGACAGTGCGCCCTGGTGATGTCGACCCGGGCCGTCTCCGCGACGAACGCCAGACGTGCAGCGCCGATCATGACAGCTGAGGTGAAGCCGTGAGGGAGGGTGCGTGCAAGGGGAGGCCTTCAGGAGGGCTGTGGAGTGCTGTGGAGTGCTTCAGTCAGTAGCTGCGGCAGCAACTGGACGCCCTGATGACGGATGAACAAGGGGGCCATGAGCCACACGGAGATGCAGGCGCCCGACCCACGGCGGCCTCGACCCGCCGCTCGAGCTCGTCGATGAGCATCTGGTACCGGGCATGTGCTCCATATGGCGGGTGATCAGCGTCCATCAGTGCGTACGCCTGGTTCAGCAGGATCCGCAATCGTCGTGTGGACAGCGCTGCGATGTCGGCTGGAGTCAGTTGCTCATCGGTGGGAGCGTCGTCGCGATCCTGCTCGGCTGCAACCCACGCAGTCAGCCGGTCCGTATCAACGGCCCCGGACTGTCCAGGGCGCGCGGATCCCCTGGAGGTTCTGGTGTTCGTGAGAAGCGTGAACTTCGATGCCGAGGTGGTGGTTCCTGATGCGGGATTGTTCAGAAAGTCGGTCATGGCCGTCTCCGGGTGCGATGCACATCCGTGGCCCGTGTCTGGACCTATGTGTGTTGTGAACACTAGACCTGATTCTCGGGGAAGCCACCAGCAGAAGCTGAACATCCGGTGACAGATCCCGATCACAGCTGAACAGAAGAAGTCGAACCTCCAAGGAGGTGTGGCGGATGGGCGACCTCCCAGTGGCGGATCGCTCACCCACATGATGCGGAGACGCCGCCAACGGGCTGCCCTACCGCAGCGGGCGGAACGTCGCCCGGATGTCGTCGACCAGGAGCTCCGGCTGCTCGAGCAGCGCGAAGTGGCCGCCGTCCGAAACCTCGCTGAAGTGCACCAGGTCCGTGTAGCGTCGTTCGGCCCAGCGGCGTGAACGGCGGACGTACTCGCCGGGCATGATGCTGAGCCCCACGGGAAGCGTGAGCGGCTCCTCGATCGTTCCCGGGTTGGCCCAGCCGTTCCTGCCCGCCTCCCAGTACATGCGGGCCGCCGACGCCGCCGTGTTGGGCAGCCAGTACAGCATGATGTCGTCGATCATCTCGTCGAGGGTGAAGATCGCCTCGGCATCCCCGTGCCGGTCGTGCGAACCTCCGACGTCCTGGAACATCGCGTAGATCCACGCCGCGAGACCGACCGGCGAGTCCGAGAGCGGGTAGCCGATCGTCTGGGGCCGGGTGGACATCTGCTGCGAGTAGGCGGAGAGCGTCTGCCAGTAGTATCCGCCCTCCTGCAGCATCACCTGCTCCTCGTCGGAGGCCGAATGCATCTCCTCGTCGGAGGGCATGAAGAGGGCCATGTTGAGGTGGATGCCGGCGAGTCCGATGTCCTGCGACTGCTGCAGAACCGCGAGTTCGGCGGTGACGGAGGCGCCGAGGTCACCGCCCTGGGCGAACCAGCGCGTGTACCCGAGACGTTCCATGAGCGCGGCCCAGGCCCCGGCCGTCCGCTGCGTGTCCCAGCCGGTCCCGGTGGGCTTCCCGGAGAACCCGAATCCCGGCAGGCTCGGGATGACGACGTCGAACGCGTCCGAGGCGTTGCCGCCATGCGCTTCCGGGTCGGTCAGCGGCCCGACGACGTGCCGGAACTCCAGGACCGATCCTGGCCAGCCATGCGTGAGCAGCAACGCAGGAGCCCCGGGTACCGAGGACCGGACATGCACGAAGTGGATGTCGAGCCCGTCGATCGTGGTGGTGAACTGGCCCCACGCGTTGAGCAGCGCCTCGGTGCGGCGCCAGTCGTACGCGGAGGCCCAGCGGTGGGCCAGCGCCTGGAGCTTCTCCAGCCGCGGTCCCTGGGATGTGTCCGCCACGGTCTCGCGGTCCGGCCATCGGGTGGACCGGATACGCCGGCGGAGGTCATCGAGATCGGCGTCCGGGACGTGCAGGTTGAACGGGCGGACGTCCGTCGGATCGGTGGAATGTTCCACGGACGGGAGGTCCGATACGGAGGAGTGTGCGTGGGGCATGGCGACCTTCAGGCAGGGGGCGGACGAGCCGACCGGTAGATGTCCGATCATCTCACCCACAGATCGTCTATAAGTGAGATCATCTTTTCTTGCTACTATTGCCTCATGCCCGCTGCTCCTGTCCCCGACCCTCTCGATCCCTCAGTCGTCGACTGGGAGGCCGGAGGCATCCGGACGGAACTCGGCTGGTCCCTCCAGGCGATGTCGCAGGGTTTCTCGCGCATCGCGACGGGCGCCGTCGCCGACGTGCCCGGCGGGCCCCGCGGCTACCAGGTCCTCGTGGCGATCACCACAGAGGATCCGACCTCGCAGCTCGTCCTGGCACAGCGGCTCGGTATCGACAAGACCGCGATGACCTACGTCGTCGACGCCCTCGAACGCGAGTCCCTCGTCGAACGCCGACCGGATCCGCAGGACCGCCGGATCCGCCAGGTCCTGCCCACCGCCCACGGCCGTGCCCTCCTCGCCTCGGCCCGGGCAGCCCTCCGCGAGGTCGAGGGCGTACTCCTGCGCGGACTCACCGCAGACGAGCAGTCGCAGCTCCGCCGGCTCATGGCACGCGTCGCGCTCGACGCCGGTGACGCCGAATCGTGCATCGGGTCGCCGGCGGGAGCCGAGCAGCCGGTGGTCGCGCCTGACTCCCCACCCCCTCGACGTCGGACCGACGTCCGTGACAGCGCCCCCACAGAGAAGAGCACCCCGTCATGACCACCCTCCTCGTCGCCGGCGCCACCGGTGACCTCGGTCGCCGGATCGTCCGCGAACTGCTCGCCGCGCATCCCGAAGCCCTCGTGCGTGTCCTCACCCGTCCGGGCAGCGGGACCGCCCAGGCCCTGTTCGGGGAGCAGGGTCGCGTGGAGGTCCGGGAGGCCGCCTATACGGATCACGCGGGCCTCGTCGCCGCGCTCTCCGGTACCGACGTCGTCGTGTCCGCTGTCAGCGGGGCACGGACGGTGGTCCTCGATGCCCAGCGGGCGCTGCTCGCCGCGGCCGTCGAGGCGGGTGTGGCACGGTTCGTCCCCTCCGACTACTCGGCGGACTACCGCCGCGTCAGCCCGGGCAGCAACCGCAACTTCGAGCTGCGCAGGGACTTCGCCGCGTACCTCGATGCGGCTCCGATCCGCGCCACGTCCGTCCTGAACGGCGCCTTCGCGGACATGCTGACCGGGCAGGCTCCGATGATCCTCTTCGCCCGGCGCAGGGTGCTCTACTGGTCCTCGCCGGACCAGGTGCTGGACTTCACCAGCAAGGACGACGTCGCCCGGACCGTCGCGCACGTTGCGCTGGACGACGCCGCGCCCCGTGTCGTCGAGGTGGCGGGGGACCGCGTCACGGCACGGGACATCGCGCGGATCATGACAGGACTCACCGGCACCCCGTTCACCACGCAGTGGGCCGGTACCACGGGGATCCTGTCCGGCATGGCCAGGATCGGCCGTCGCGTGTCGAGGGACGAGGAGGCGACCTTCCCGGCATGGCAGGGCATGCAGTACTTCGTCAGCATGTTCAGCGGTGAGGCCGAGCTGCGGCACGTGGACAACGATCGCTACGGACCGCAGGCCTGGACGGGCGTCCGCGACGTCCTCGAGGCGCACGTCGAGGGCACCGGCACCAGAGGCTGACCGCGGCGCCGGCGAACGGGGTAGGGCCGCCCGTGTTCGTACAGGTGCCGGGAAGCGTGGAGTGCGGGCAGTTCCTCAGGGGCGCCTGGCGGGAGCGATCACCCGGATCACCGCCGAGTCGTCCTCTGCGGCGAGGCCCTGCGCCTGTCCCAGCAGGTAGAGCTGCTCCGCGGCCGAGGCGACCGGAGAAGCGAGGCCCGCGGCACGGGTCGCCTTGCCGACGATACCCATGTCCTTGACGAAGATGTCGAGGCGGCTGAGTACCTCCGCTCCCTCCTCCGAGTAGGCCTCCAGCATCCGCGGTCCGCGGTTCGAGAGCATGAAGGATCCGGCCGCCCCGGTCTGGAGGGCGGCGAGGGTCTTGGCGGGGTCCAGGCCCAGGGCGTCGGCGAGGGCCATCGCTTCGGCCGCGGCCGCGATGTGCACGCCGCACAGCAGTTGGTTGACGGTCTTGAGCGCCTGCCCGTCCCCGGGGTTGTCCCCGACCACGGTCAGGGTGGACGCCAGGAGGTCCAGGACCGGACGGGCTTTCTCGAGGGCAACGGGTTCGGCCCCCACCACGATCAGGAGGTCCCCCTCGCCGGCGCGCTTCGGCCCCCCGGAGAGGGGTGCGTCGACCAGGGCGACGCCGTGGTCCGCGAGGCGTGCGACGGTGGCCGGGATCGCGTCGGTCCCGACGGTGCTGGTGAGGACGACGACGGCGCCCTCCCTCAGCACGGGAGCCACCCCTTGGTCGCCGAACAGGACATCGTCGAGCTGTTCGCCGTTGCGGACCGCGAGGAGCAGCGCGTCCGTGCCCGTCGCCGCCTCCTGTGCCGAGGCGAAGGTGCGGATCCCGGCCTCGCGCGCCAGCACGAGCCTCGGCTCCGCGATATCGAAGCCGTGGACCGTGAGGCCCGTGGCGAGGCGGGTGGCCATCGGCAGGCCCATGGCGCCGAGGCCGAGGACTGTGACGGAGTAGCTGTCGTTCATGGGGATCGCCGTCCAATGCTGGGTAGGAGCTGCGGGGAGGTGTCAGAAGGTGGAGCTGAGTTTCCTCGTGACGTCGGCGAGGGAGGAATTGTCCCCCACGTTGCCGGCGAAGACGACGAACGGGATGCCCTTCGCGGGCCCGTCCACCGGCTCCCACAGGCTCACGATGCCCGGGAGCATCGGGCCCCGGACCATGGCGTGCCTGATCTGCAGGCCGTGCGCGGCGACGTCCGAGGAGGTGATCCCTCCCTTGGCGATCACGAAGCGGGGCGGGAACAGTCCGAGGGTGCGGTTCACGACGGTGACGACGGCGGCCGAGACAGTCCGGGCGATCCGGAGGCTGGCGGCGGCGTCACTGGTCCGTACCAGCAGTCTGCTCGTGTGGAGGATGACGTCACCGTGCGCGAGCCGGTCGACGACGTCCTCGACGATCCCGTCGAGGTGGGAGGCCGCGCGCTCGTCGAGGAGTTGCTCGACGTCGATCTCGATGGTGTGCGCGTGCTGGTGCTGCTCGGTCAGGATGCCGAGTTGCCGGGTGGTGACCCCCACATGCGAGCCGACCACGATCAGCCCGCCGGCGGTCGATGGCTCGTTGCCGGTATAGGCCTCGGAGCCGGTGAGTTCGGCGCGGATCTCCTGGCCGATCCGCGCCCGCATGAAGGGCGGCCCGACACGGTACAGGAGCTTCTTCCCGCGGCGTTCGGCTTCCTCCAGACCGAGCGCGAGGGCACGGAGGTCGTTCTCGGTCACGACGTCGGCGACGATCGGTGTCGCTCCGGTCGCATCGGCGACGGCATCCGCGATGGCACGGGCCGACGCGGGAGCGCCGCCACCCGTGCTGCCCGCGCGGATGATGCCGAGGTCCAGGACGATCACGGACGCCGCCGGGACACGTCCGCCGGTCTTCTCCTCGACGTACTGCGCGAGGGAGGCGTTCCGGTAGCCGAAGGTGGCGTCACGGGCGAACTCCGTGTCGGACACGGGGACGAGCTGGTCCTCGCCGAGTTCCGGCGCACGAACGTAGTGCACGCCGCCGATCGTGATCCGTCCGGCGTCCGGGAAAGCCGGGACGATCACGACGCCGTCGGTGGACTCGCCCGCGGCGTCGAGGACGGTCGCGGCGATCGTGTCGGGTTCGAGGGGGAAGTGTCCGCGGAGCGTGGAGTCGCCGCGGCTCACGAAGCCGAGTCGCAGGGCGGAGGCTTCCGCCGCCGCTGCGGCGAGGGCGTTCCGGACGATCTCCTCGTTCCGGGCCGCCGCCTCCGGTGCGTCGAGGCTGCGGGTGTTCGTAAGCACGTACACGGCCGGCTTCCCCTGACGGAAGGCCCAGGAGAAGTCCTCGGTCTCCCACCGGGTCAGGACGGGGAGGTCCGCGACGGACTGCGTCCCGGTCGGGTCGTCGTCGAGGACGACGAAGATCCGCGGCGGGCGCCCGGCGGACCGGACGGCTGCCGCCACCTCTCCCGCGGAGATGGGCGCGTCCGGCGGGTAGTCGGACAGCAGGTGCGTTTCAGTGGGCATGCAGCGCTCCGTGATGCGGTGGGTGGACGCCTGGGCGGCAGTCGGGGGACGTGCCGGTGGCGGTGCGGAGGATCGTCGTACCGCCACCGGTGGTCGCCCCGTCAGTGGCCGGGTGCTGCCGCCGTCTTCTCCTCGGCTGCCAGCAGGGCATCCGAGCGGGACCGCATGTTGCGGGTCAGGATGAACATCACCGCGGCCAGGAAGGCGAAGACGCCTACCGAGATGGTGCCGTAGAGCCCCGTCTCGGTCGTGAAGCGTTCATCGATCGCGGTGCGCATGATCGGGGCCACGAACCCACCGAGGTTGCCCAGCGAGTTGATCAGCCCGATGCCCGCTGCCGCTGCCGTTCCGGTGAGGAACGCCGTCGGATAGGACCAGGTGATGGGGCCGCAGGCCAGGAAGCTGGAGACCGAGACCACGAGGAAGGCGATCGCCAGGACGGGCATCCCGTTCTCGCCGGCGAAGGCGGCACCGATGGTGGCCAGGCCGGTCGAGGTGTAGAACATGGTGCCCCACGTGCGGCGACGCCGGATGGTGTTGGCGTTCTTGCCCACGATGTAGCAGACGAACAGGCCGACGAACCAGGGGATGGCCGAGATGAGGCCGATCTGCCAGAACTCGGCGTCCGGGCTGATGATGCGCCGGACCTGCTGCGGGAGGTAGAACGTGGTGCCGTAGACCGCGACCTGGAGGCAGAAGTAGATGACGGTGAAGTACCAGACCTTCCAGTTGCCCATGGCCCGCATGATGCCGGAGGGCCCGTCCGTACTGCGGACCTCGTCCTCCGCTTCCATGACCCTGAGCAGTGCGCGCTTCTCGTCCTTGTCCAGCCACTTCGCCTTCTGCGGACTGTCGATCAGGAAGAAGATGGCGGCGATGCCGGCGATGACGGCCATCATGCCCTCGGTGAAGAACATGACCTGCCAGCCGCGCCACGGGGTGTAGGTGTCCCCGAAGGAGATCAGCGCGCCCGAGATGGGATTGCCAAGCATCTGCGAGAAGGGCTGTGCGAGGTAGAACAGTGCGAACATCTGGACGCGGACCTTGTTGGGGAACCACTCCGAGAGGAACATGATGACGCCCGGGAAGAGCCCGGCCTCGGTCACGCCGAGCAGGAATCGCAGGATGATGAACATGGTGTCGCCGGACGTGAAGGCGAAGGCCGCGGCGACGATGCCCCAGGTCACCGCGATCCGGGCCAGCCACCAGCGTGCCCCGAACTTCTTGAGCAGCAGGTTGGACGGGATCTCGAAGATCGCGTAGCCGATGAAGAAGATGCCGGCACCGAGGGCGAACGCTCCGGCGCTGATGCCGCGGTCCATCTCGAGGGCATCCTCGGCGTAGCCCACGTTCGTGCGGTCCAGGAACGCGACGAAGTACAGGATGATGAGCATCGGCATCAGGTGCCGTGCAGCTTTCTTGACGGCGGAGGCAAGCGCGGGGCTGTCCAGGTCGTCTTTGACCGCGTCCGTAGCGGACATGGGACTCTCCTTAGTGCGGTTGTTGTGGTGGTGGTGTGCGGCTCAGCCCACGAGTGACGGGAAAATGAGCCAGGCCCCGATACCGACGAGGATGATGCCGACGGCGAGGAACAGGATGCGGGATTTCGACCAGTCGCCCATGTCAGTGCATGTAGAGTCCGCCGTCGACGTTCAGGGTCTGGCCCGTCACGAATCCGGCGTCCTCGCTGATGAGGTAGGCGATGGCTGCTGCGATGTCCCGGGGGGTGCCGATGCGCGGAAGGACGCCGTCGGCCGCCATGGCGGCCTTCCGTTCCTCCGTGAGCGTGCCACCCATGATGTCCGTGTCGATGGGACCGGGCGAGATGGCGTTGACGGTGATGCCCGCCCCGCCCAGTTCACGTGCCACGGAGCGCGTGAAACCGATGACGCCGGCCTTCGCCGCGGAGTAGACGGTCTTGGAGAACGTCCCGCCACCGCGCTGCGCGGACACCGAGGACAGGTTGACCACGCGCCCGACGCCGTGCCCGACCATGGACTCGACGGCCCGCCGGGTGGCGTAGTGGACGCCGTTCATGTTGATGCCCATGACGCGGTTCCACTCCTCGGGAGTGACCTCGAGGTACGGCACGGGGCTGGAGACGCCGGCGAGGTTCACCAGGGCGACGACCTGCGGGAGGGCGGCCTCGAGGCTGTCGAAGGCTGCCCGCACCTCGGATTCGTCCGCCACATTCGCTCCGGCACCGGCGGCCGTGACGCCGTGCTCCTCGGCGATCTCGCGGGCGACCGCCGTGGCCGCCCCGTCGTCGAGGTCGATGATGCCGATGTTCCAGCCGAGCCCGGCGAGGTGGTGCGCGGACGCGCGACCGATACCGCGCGGTGAGGCTGCGCCGGTGAGGATGACCGACCTGGAGTCGGGAAATGCTGATGCCACGGGAGGATCTCCTTGCGATCAGTGGATGGGTGCAGGACCGAGTTCGTCCATGAGTTTCTTGATGGCCACGTACGCCCTGTTGCGGTAGGCGATCAGCTCGGCGGTGCGTTCGGCCGGGACGTCGAGGTAGCCGGCGCCGGTCTTGGTGCCGAACTTACCGGCGTCGACGAGTTCCTTCAGGGAATCCGGTGTCGCGAAACGCTCGGGCCAGCGCGTCTGGAGCGACGCGTAGCAGAACGAGTACACGTCGAGTCCGGCCATGTCCGCGATGGCGAAGGGACCGAAGACGGGGAGCCGGAAGCCGAAGGTCGTGCGGACGATCGTGTCGATGTCGTCCGGGGTCGCGATGCCCTCCTCGACGATCTGCGTGGCCTCGTGGAACAGCGCGTACTGGAGCCTGTTCAGCACGAAGCCGGTGGCATCCTTCACCCGCGCCGTCTCCTTGCCGGTGGAGGCGACGATCTCCTCGACCACGGGGATGACGGCGTCGTCCGTGTCCGGGTGCGGGATGAGTTCGACGCCGGGGATGAAGGGTGCGGGGTTCGAGAAGTGGACGCCAAGGAACCGCTCCGGATGCTCCACCGCCTCCGCGAGGGCCGCGATCAGGATGGTGGAGGTGTTCGAGCCGATGATGGCATCGGGTCGGGCCGCCGCGGAGATCCGCCGGAGTGTCTCGTGCTTGATCTCGATGCGCTCCGGCACGGCCTCCTCGATGAATTCGGCGTCGGACACCGCGTCCTCGATCGAGTCGGCGGCCGAGACGTTCGCCTCGATGCGTTCGCGGGCATCCGCGGGGAAGAGGCCGTCGGCGGCGAACTGCTCCGCCTCGGTCAACAGGCGCTTGAGGTTGGATTCCGCGATCTCGGCGCTCACGTCCGCGATGCGGACGGTGTGCCCGGCCAGGGCGAGGACCTGGGCGATGCCGCCGCCCATGTAGCCCGATCCGACGACGGCGATTCTCTTCGATGTCATGCGTCCTTCTTCCCAGGCAGGAGTGAGCGGATGTAGGTCTGGTTGGTGGCGCAGTTGCCGAGGCTGTCCCCGCCGTAGTGTTCACACAGGAAGATGCCGTCGAAGCCGAGCTCGATGGCGTCGCGGATCACCTGGCGGTAGTTGATCAGCCCGGCCTCCATCGAGCTGGGGACGCTCGTCGCCCATGAGCCGTCGGCTGCCTCGTCCCGCGTGTAGTTCTTCACGTGCCAGTAGTTGGCATAGGGGAGGAGCTTCGCGTGGAGTTCGCGCCAGTCCTCCACGGGGCGGTGCAGGCGGATGAGGTTGGCGATGTCGGGATTGATCCCCACGTTGTCGAGGCCGATCTCCTCGACGAGCCGCACGGCGCTGTCACCGGTGCCGAGGTACGTGTCCTCGTACAGCTCCAGGGACATCTTCAGTCCGACGTCGGCCGCATGCCGGCCGAGTTCCCGCAGCCGGGTGACCGCCGCCTGCCATACCTCCGGATCATCCGGGTCCTTCGGCCCCTGCGCCGTCCAGAACCACAGCGCGCGCCGCTGCGCCTCGCTGAAGGGCTGGTGGAGTCCGGTGGAGAAGACCTCCATGCCCCACTCGGCCGCCGCGTCGATCGTCCGGTGGGCGTAGGCGAGATTGCGCTCCTCGTGGCCCGGCATGATCACGCTCTGCCGCTGCAGGTGGACCGACGGGATCCGGACGCCGTGCGAGGCGGCGATGGACAGGAACTCGTCGCGCCGGGACGGTTCGAGGTCGGCCGGCCGGACGTGGCTGTCGGCGAGCTCGGCCAGCGAGAATCCGACGTGCTCCACCTGGCTGAACATGTCGTCCCAGGCCTCGGGGGCGGCGTCGTGGAGTGCGACACCCTCCTTGCTCACCGTGGGAATGCCGTGCAGGCAGGTGGCGATCGGCCAGTCCTGCGCCGAGAAGGCGGGGTGCAGAGACATCTTATTGCTCCATTGCAATCGGGGATACCGGGAAAGAGGAAAGATCCTATAGGAAATATAGACGCAGGTTCCTGGCTCTGCAAGGCTTTTCGGAACAGGCGCTTCAGCTCGGGGGCGAGTCGCTCAGGGAGCGGGCGCGGACGCCCTCGATGTGGGCCCGCAGGGCCCGGACGGGTGCTTCGGCGTCTCCAGAAGCGAAGGCGTCCAGGATTGCAGCGTGCTCCGCGGCCGCTTCGGAGACATCGCTCGTCCCCCTGATGACGGCCTGCCGCATCCGGTGGGTCAGCGCTCCCAGGTTGGCGTACATGTCCTGGACGTAGCGGTTGCCCGCGGCGTCGAGGACGACCAGGTGGAAGGCGTTGTCGGCGTCGAAATAGTCGTGGATGGTCCGGATCGGGACGTCACCCCTCAGCATCGCAGCGGTGACCCGCTCACCCATCTCGTGGTGGTGCTCGTGTGCCTGGCGCAGGGCGGGCAGGAAGGAGGCAGCACGTGGTGCTGCGAGCCGGGCGGCCTCGACCTCGAGCATGATCCGCGCCTCGAACAGCTCGTCGAGCTGCTCGGGGCCGAGGGGAGGAGCGACGCGGTACCCCTTGAGCGCCTCCCGGGTCACGAGTCCGGTGCGTTCGAGCTGGACCATGGCCTCCCTGACGGGCGTCGGCGAGACCTTGAGCTGCTTGGCGACGGTGTCGATCGACAGTCTCGCCCCCGGTTCCATCTCGCTCGACAGGAGGATGTCCAGGATCCGGTCGTACACGCGGTCCCGCAGGCCGCGCCGGTCGATGTCCGGAGCCGGTTGGTCAGAGTGCGCTGCTGTCATCACCGAACCCAATCTCCCATGCCTCGTCCAGGATATCCGCGAACGCGGCCGGATCATGGGCGAATCGGCCGAGGAACATGCCGTCGACATCGGGAGCGATGCGCCCCAGCAGCCCGGGGCCGGCACTGCCGCCGTAGATCACCCGTGGCTCCTGCACCAGTCCGTCGTCGCGCAGGTGTGCACGGAGGGCGCCGGTGACGGCCCGTATGTGGGTGTCGGGTGCCGGATCGGACTTGCCGATCGCCCAGACGGGCTCGTAGGCCACGATCACCTGCCCGCCGATTCCGTCGCGGCGCGCGGCCGCGAGGCACGCCTCGAGCTGTTGCACGCACGCCCGGATCGCCGAGGAGTGCTCGCCCTGTTCCTCCTCGCCGATGCAGAGGACCGGCACGACGCCGTGGCGGAGGCTCGCCAGGACCTTCCGGGCCGCGGTGGAGTCCGTCTCGCCGAACATCGACCGCCGCTCCGCGTGGTTGATCTCCACCAGCCGGACGCCGATCTCCGCCAGTTCGGCCGCCGACACCTCGCCGGTGTAGGCGCCGGCATCCTCCCAATGCACGTCCTGCGCTCCCACGAGCAGCCCCCCGGGCACGGCGAGGTCCCGCACGGCGGGGATGGACGGGAACGTCGGGATGACGAAGGGCTCCACCACGCCCTGCTGGACCGCCGGATGGGTCGAGGCGATCTCGGCCACCCGGCGCGTCCACTCGAGCTGGCGCCGATGGCCGAAGTACATCTTGAGGCTCGAGCCGATGGTGAACCTCGGCATGGGTGCGCTACACGCCCTCGTAGGCGCAGATGTCGTCCACCTTCGCCTGGGACGCACTCGAGGTGTCGAACGTGTAGGTCAGCCATTCCCGGACGAGCCGGCGGGCGAGTTCGCTGCCGATGACGCGCTGGCCCATGCAGAGCACCTGGCAGTCGTTGGACAGGACGGACCGCTCCACGGACAGGGGATCGTGGGCCGTGGCGGCGCGGATGCCCTGCACCTTGTTCGCGGCGATGGCGACGCCGAGGCCGGTTCCGCAGATGAGCAGCGCCCGGTCCGCCTCGCCCCGCGCGACGCGCTCGGCGGCCTCGATCGCGATCTTCGGATAGGACGTGTGCCCGTCTTCGCCCACGCCGACGTCGACCACCGACTCGACGAGGTCGTTCTGTTCGAGATCCCGCTTGAGGATCTCCTTGTACTGGTATCCCGCGTCGTCGCAGCCGACGATCAGCCTGAGTGCCATGTTTCCTCCTAGTGGTCGTCCGGGCGGGCGCCCGGTGCGTTACGGATGACATCCGAGACGGTGGTGCAGATCAGCGCGAAGGACACCGCGCCGGGGTCCGGCGTCCCGACGGACTTCTCGCCGTGGGACCGCGCGCGCCCCAGGGTGGCGCGCATCGACGCCGTGGCCTCCGCCGCTGCCGTGGCCGCGGCGGCTGCTCCCGCCCACGCCTCGGCGAGCCCGGATCCGTCGCCCACCCGTGTCGAGAGTTCATCGGAGAAGGGGACGACGGCGTCGACCATGGTCTTGTCGCCGACCTTCGCCTTTCCGAAGGCCATCACGGCGTCCCTGGCCGCGGAGATCCCGCGTGCGAGGTCCTTCGGGGTGGGGCGCGCGTCGTCGCCGACCACGGTTCCGAGCGCCTTGAGCATCGTCGCCCAGATGGCACCCGAGGTGCCACCGGCGCGGTCGCTCCAGGCGTTGGCCGCGTGACGCAGGGCCGTCTCGGCGCCGGCACCCTGCTCGACGGCGGCTCGAGCCGCGTCCCGGCCGGCATGGGCGCCGCGCTGCATGCCGATCCCGTGGTCGCCGTCGCCCGCCACTTGGTCGAGGCGGCCGAGTTCGTCGGCGTGCTCGTCCACCGTGCGTGCGAGCGCCTCGAGGGCCGTGACGATGGTCGCCGCGCAGGCGCGGGACTCGGCCGTGGAGCTTCCGATGACCTCCTCGGCGTCGTCCTTCACCACCGCGTCGAAGCGCTGCTGGTCGCCCACCTGTCCGCGCCGGAAGCCGGGGGTGTCCGCCGGCGCCGTCCAGAGACGTTCGAGCTCCTCGTCGAGCCACAGCAGGGTGAGGGAGCAGCCGGCCATGTCGAAGCTGGTGCACAGCTCGCCGACCTCGGGATCGACGATGCTGATACCCCGCTCAGCGAGGAGTGCGTGCACGGTGCGGTAGACGACGAAGAGTTCCTCGTACTTGACGCTCCCGAGGCCGTTCAGCAGGGGCACGACGCGCGCGCCCGCCAGGTCGACGCCGTCCGGCACCTCCTCGAGGAGACTGCTGACGAACAGTTCGGCGAGGCCCGCCGCCGTCGGGATGTCGACCTCGTCGATGCCGGGCTCCCCGTGGATGCCCAGACCGACGGCCATGCGTCCTGCAGGGACTTCGAAGAGCGGCGCATCGGCGCCGGGGAGGGTGCAGCCGCCGAAGGCGACGCCGAGGGAGCGCGTCCTGTCATTGGCGCGCCGTGCGACACGCTCGACGCCGTCGAGGTCGTAGCCCACCTCGCAGGCTGCACCCGCGACCTTGAACACCGTGAGGTCGCCGGCGATCCCGCGGCGCTTGTGTTCCTCGCCCCGGGGCGCGCTGATGATGTCGTCGGTCACGGTCACCGTCCGGACGTCCATCCCCGCCTCACGCAGTTCGGCCTGTGCCTCGTCGAAGTGCAGGACGTCACCCGCGTAGTTCCCGTAGGACAGGAGGACCCCGCGCCCCTGGTCGGCCGTCCGGGCGACGGTGCGTACCTGGTGGGCCGACGGTGAGGCGAAGAGGTTGCCCATCACCGCCCCGTGCGCCAGGCCCGGGCCCACGAGGCCGCCGAAGGCGGGGTAGTGTCCGCTGCCGCCCCCGATGACCAGGGAGACCGTCGGTTCCGCCGGTCGTCCGACACGCACCACGCCCCCCGGGATCTGCTGGACCCAGCGCGAGGCGGCGGCGGCGAAGCCGTCCATCATCTCGTCGACGAAGTTCTCCGGTTCGTTGAACAGACGCGTCATTGCGATCCCTTCTGAGTTTCGTAGATTCTATAGGATAACCGGAGAATCGGCACCCGTTCCAGACCGCTTCCGTGGCCGGTGCGGCGGCGGTCGGCGAGGCGTCAGGGCCGGAGCGGTGCCGTCGAGGATCGCACGATCAGGTGTGTGGCCAGTTCCATACGGGTGGCATCGGGCGCCTCCCCGCTTATCTCCCGGAGGAGCGCACGTACCGCGGCGCGGCCCATGTCCCGTAGCGGCTGCGCGACGGTGGTGAGCTGCGGTGAGGACTGCTCGCTGATGTAGGTCCCGTCGAAGCCGACCACGCTCAGTTCGTCGGGGACCGTCATGCCCAGCGAGTGCGCCTCGGCCAGCACTCCCAGCGCGATACTGTCGGAGGCCGCGAAGATGGCGGAGGGCGGGTTGTCCATGGCGAGGAACCGGGCCAGGGCCTGGCGCCCCGTCTCCGGATCGAAGGCGCCCGCCAGGACGTACTCCTCCGAGATCGGGATACCCCGCTCGAGGAGGGCGGCCACGTACCCGTGCTCGCGGTCCTGGCTGCATTCCGCGCTCGAGTGCCCGCCGATGAACGCGATGCGCGTGTGCCCGAGGCCGAGCAGGTGTTCCGTGGCAGCTTTCCCCCCGGACCAGTTGGTGGCGCCGACGCTCGCCACGCCGGGCCCGGGTGGATTGATGGGGTCGATCACCACCACGGCGATGCCGCGCTTCCTCACGTCCTTGATCTCACGCGGAGACCAGCGCGAGGTGACGAGGAGGAGGCCGCGGCGGCCCGACGCCTGCATCTTCTCGGCCCGCTCGCCGGCCGTGAGGTGCGTGAGCCCCGTCTTCGAGAGGACGATCTCCGCTCCCTGCGCCTCCGCGCACTCGAGGATCCCGTCCATCACCTCCGCGTAGTACGCCGTCGTCACGCTGTCCACGGCGACGTCGATCAGGGTGGAGGCCGGGGGTGCGAGGGCGAGCCGCTGCCCGGGTGGCTGGTACTCGGACGACCGCAGTGCCGCCAGCACGCGCTTCCGGGTGGCCGGGGCGACGTCCTCCCGCCCGTTGATCACCTTGGACACCGTCGGAGTCGAGACTCCGGCGAGGGCGGCGACGGACGCCAGGGTGGCCCTGGTGCGAACTCCAATTTCCGACAATGTTTCGAAATCCTTCCCGGAGCACATCCGGCCCCCTCCTGCACGAGTCTGACGGGTCCCGTCTCGCAGGGCAACATTCCCAGCAGAAGAGGGAGGAAGCAGGGGTATTGACCGCCCGCTGTGATGCAGGTAACTTTCCCCTTGTTAGTTTGTTGTTATCGAAAACATTTCGAAATCTCTTCCGCAGCGTGGCGGTCAGCGACCGCATACCCGCGGAGTTGACCTGCCCATCTCAGCCGGCCCCCTGCCTCGAGCTGAGTCGACTACGGAAGAACTGATGAAAATGCGAACAACCACCTCCCTCATCTCGGCGGCCTCCGCCATCACCCTCGCCCTCGGCCTGGCCGCCTGCGGATCCAGCGGACCCGCCGACCCTGCCGCCGATTCCGATTCCCCCACCATGTGGGCGCTGACCGGCAGCAGCGAGAACATCTTCCGCTCCTCCGTCGAGGACTGGAACAAGGCCAACGCGGACGACAAGATCAACCAGGAATTCTTCGCGAACGACGCCTACAAGACCAAGGTGCGCACCGCGGTGGGCGCGGGCGAGGGACCCACCTTCATCTACGGGTGGGGCGGTGGAGTACTGAAGTCCTATGTCGATGCCGGCCATGTCGGCGACCTGGACCAGTTCCTCGCCGACAACCCCGAGGTAAAGGAGCGCTACATCCCCTCCGTCCTCGAGAACGGCGTGATCGACGGCAAGACCTATGCCCTCCCGAACAACAACATGCAGCCGGTCGTCCTCTACTACAACAAGCAGGTCTTCGAGGACATGGGCGTCGAGCCCCCCGAGACCTGGGACGACCTGATGGCGCTGGTACCGGAGTTCAACGACGCGGGGATCGCGCCCTTCGCCCTGGCGGGCCAGTCGAAGTGGCCGAACCTGATGTGGCTGTCCTACCTCGTCGACCGCATCGGCGGACCCGAGGTCTTCCAGGCGATCCTGGACGGGGAGGAGGACGCCTGGTCCGATCCCGCGGTGATCGAGGCCCTCACGAAGATCCAGGAGCTGGTCGACGCGGGCGGGTTCATCAACGGCTTCTCCTCGATCGCGGCCGACGCGGGAGCCGACAGCGCCCTCCTGTACACCGATAAGGCGGCGATGATGCTCCACGGCGGGTGGGTCTACCAGAACCTGAAGAACGACGCCCCGGAGTTCGTCGAGTCGGGAGAGGTCGGATTCGTGCCGTTCCCCGAGGTCGAGGGCGGTGCGGGCGACCCCGCGAACGTGGTCGGCAACCCCGCGAACATGTGGTCCGTCTCCTCCACGGCCTCCGAGCAGCAGAAGGAATCCGCACTGAACTACCTCAAGGACGGCCTGTTCAGCGAGGAGTACACGCAGGCCATGATCGACTCGGGCGCGGTTCCCGCCGTCAACGGCATCGAGGACCAGCTCGCAGCCTCCGAGGACAAGGACTTCGTGGAGTTCGTCTACGGACTGGCGCAGGACGCACCGAGCTTCCAGCTCTCCTGGGACCAGGCGCTGAGCCCCGCCCAGGGCGACGCCATGCTCGCGAACCTCGACCAGATCTTCATCGGTGAGATCACCCCCGAGGAGTTCGCCGAGAACATGAACGCCACCCTGGGCAAATGAGCACGCTGCTGAAGCCCAAGCCCGCCATGAGAGTGCGGGGCGCCCGGGCGGAAGGCCCCTCGGCGTGGATGGTCGTCCCGGCGCTGGCCTTCTTCCTGGTCTTCGCCGTCCTGCCCCTGCTCGGCGTGGTGTTCCTCAGCTTCACCAACTGGAACGGGCTGGGCGCGATCACCTGGGCCGGACTGGAGAGCTGGCGAACCGCACTCACGGACTCGGTGACCCTGAACGCGCTGATCGTCACGCTGAAGATCATGGTCTACTCGCTCCTGGTGCAGGTCCCGATCAGCCTCCTCCTGGGCGTGTTCACGGCGGGCAACCAGCGCTACCGGGCGGTGCTGGCCGTCCTGTACTTCGTCCCGCTGCTGCTCTCGTCGGCTGCGGTGGCGATCGCGTTCAAGGCCCTGCTGGACCCCAACTTCGGCATGGGTCCGGGCCTGGGCCTGCCGATCCTCGCCCAGAACTGGCTCGGCAGTGCCGACCTGGTGCTGTTCGTGGTCATCTTCGTCATCGCCTGGCAGTTCGTCCCCTTCCACACGCTCATCTACCAGGGTGGCGTCCGCCAGATCCCGGCGTCCTTCTACGAGGCGGCCCAGATCGACGGGGCCGGCCGGATCCAGCAGTTCTTCCACATCACCCTGCCCCAGCTGAAGTACACGATCATCACCTCGTCCACCCTCATGGTCCTGGGATCCCTGGCGTACTTCGACCTGATCTTCGTCCTCACGGCAGGCGGGCCGGGGTACGCGACCCGTCTCCTCCCGCTGCACATGTACCTCACCGGCTTCCGGGCCAACGACATGGGAGCAGCGAGTGCCCTCGGCGTGATCCTCGTGGTGATCGGGCTGGGTCTCGCCCTCGTATTGCAGCGGCTCGGCGGCAACAGCCGCAGTGCAAGCCAATTGGAAGGAGCGTAGCCATGGCACTGGCAACCGAGACGGCGCAGGGCGCCGATGAGCAGGCGGGCGAGCGCTCCCAGCGGAAGCGGGTGGGCAGGAGCAGTCCGAACGTCCTCGGGGGGCTCGGCGGCTGGGTGTGGCTCGCCCTGATCATCCTGCCCGTCTACTACGTGATCATCACGAGCCTGAAGAACCAGGCGGGCTTCTTCGGCTCGAACCCGCTGGCGCCACCCACGGACCCGACCCTGGCGAACTACCGGACGGTCCTCGAGGCGGACTTCGTCCGGTACTTCGTGAACAGCGTCATCGTGACGCTGGGAAGTGTCATCCCGGCCGTGATCGTCTCGTTCATGGCGGCGTACGCGGTGGTGCGGGGAAGCGGGCGCATCATCACGTCCGCCCATACGCTGTTCCTGATGGGCCTCGCCATCCCGCTGCAGGCGACCATCATCCCCATCTACTTCATGATCACCAAGGCGCACCTCTATGACACACTGCTGGCGCTGATCCTGCCGTCGATCGCCTTCGCCATCCCCATCTCCGTGCTGATCCTGTCGAACTTCCTCCGGGACGTCCCACGGGAACTCTTCGAATCCATGAGGCTGGACGGCTGCTCGGAATTCACCATGATGTGGCGCCTCGCCCTGCCGCTGGTCCGCCCGGCGGTGGTCACGATCGCCATCTACAACGCACTGCACGTCTGGAACGGGTTCCTCTTCCCGCTGATCCTCACGCAGAGTCCCGACAAGCGGGTCCTGCCGCTCTCGCTCTGGGCGTTCCAGGACGAGTTCAGCGTGAACATACCGGCGGTCCTCGCCGCCGTCGTGCTCTCCACCCTCCCGCTGGTGGTCCTCTACGTGCTGGCCCGCCGCCAGCTCGTCAGCGGACTGACCGCCGGGTTCAACAAATAGACCGAAAGGAATCGCCAGCCTGATGACTTCTCCACAGCAATCGGCCCTGCGGGTCGGGATGGTCGGCTACGCCTTCATGGGAGCGATGCACTCCCATGCCTGGCGCACCGCCCCGCGCTTCTTCGACCTCCCGCTCCAGCCCGAACTCGCCGTCCTCGCCGGCCGCGACCCGGCCGCCGTGAAGGCGGCGGCCGGCAGGTTCGGCTGGCGGGAGACCGAGACCGACTGGCGGGCCCTGGTGGAGCGTGACGACGTCGACCTCATCGACATCTGCACCCCCGGGGACACCCACGCCGAGATCGCCATCGCAGCACTCGAAGCGGGCAAGCACGTGCTCTGCGAGAAGCCGCTCGCGAACTCGGTGGAGGAGGCCGAACGCATGGCGGCGGCGGCCCGGGCCGCCGAGGCGAAGGGGGTCTTCGCGATGTGCGGGTTCTCCTACCGCCGCACGCCCGCCCTGACCCTGGCCCGGCGGCTCGTCGACCAGGGGAGGCTCGGGACGATCCGGCACGTCCGGGCGCAGTACCTCCAGGACTGGCTGACGGACGAGACCGCACCGATGACCTGGCGCCTGGACAAGAGCAGGTCGGGGTCGGGTTCCCTCGGGGACATCGGAGCGCACAGCATCGATGCCGCGCAGTACGTGACCGGTTTGCCCATCACGGGAGTCTCCGGCCTCCTCACCACCTTCGTCCACGAACGTCCCCTCGGCGGGACCCTGGTGGGTCTCGGCGGCCAGGGTTCCAGTGACGGGGCGACCGGCACGGTGACGGTGGACGACGCCGCGATCTTCAGTGCACGCTTCGAGTCAGGAGCGATCGGCGTCTTCGAAGCCACCCGCTTCGCGACCGGCAGGAAGAACAACATGCGCCTGGAGGTCAACGGGAGCCTCGGCTCGCTCGCCTTCGACTTCGAGAACATGAACTCCCTGGAGTTCTACGACGCGACGCAGCCTCCCGAGACCGCGGGGTTCAGCACGATCAACGTCACCGATTCCGTGCACCCCTACACGGGCAACTGGTGGCCGGCCGGGCACGGCCTCGGCTACGAGCACGGCTTCACGCACCAGGTCGTGGATCTCGTGCAGGCCATTGCCGACGGCACCACACCGTCACCGTCCTTCGACGAGGCACTGCGGGTCCAGAAGGTCCTGCACGCCATCGAGAAGTCCGCCGCGAGCGACTCGGGGTGGCAGCATGTCTGAGGCCTTCGCGACCGGAGCTGCCACCCCGCGCCCGGTGACCCTGTTCACCGGCCAATGGGCCGACCTGCCGTTCGAGGACGTGGCGAGGATGGCCGGTGAGTGGGGCTTCGACGGCCTCGAGATCGCCTGCTGGGGAGACCACCTGGACCCGGTGCGGGCCGCGCAGGACGACGACTACGTCCAGGACCGCCTCCGGATCCTCGAGGAGAACAACCTCGCCGTCCACGCGATCGCCATCCACCTGACCGGGCAGGCCGTCGGCGACGACCCGATCGACGAGCGCCACCAGGACATCCTCACCCCCGAGGTCTGGGGGGACGGCGATCCCGAGGGAGTCCGCCGGCGGTCCGCCGAGGTCGTCAAGGACAGCGCCCGGGCCGCAGCCCGGCTCGGGGCGTCGGTAGTCACCGGGTTCACCGGATCCTCCATCTGGAAGTACGTCGCGATGTTCCCTCCCGCCTCCGAACGGATGATCGAGCGTGGCTACGAGGACTTCGCGGCTCGCTGGAACCCGATCATGGACGTGTTCGACGCCGAGGGGATCCGCTTCGCGCTCGAGGTGCATCCGTCCGAGATCGCCTACGACTACTGGACGACCCGGCGCACGCTGGAGGTCATGAGGAACCGGCCCGGCTTCGGGCTCAACTTCGACCCCTCGCACTTCGTCTGGCAGGACCTCGACCCCGTGATGTTCCTGCAGGACTTCGCGCCGCACATCTTCCACGTCCACGTGAAGGAATCCGTCCGGCAGCTGAACGGACGCAACGGACGCCTCGGCTCACACCTGCCGTGGGGGGACCCGCGGCGGGGCTGGGACTTCGTCACCGCCGGGCACGGGGACGTGCCCTGGAAACCGATCTTCCGCATGCTCAACGCGATCGGCTACCAGGGACCCACCAGTATCGAATGGGAGGACGCCGGAATGGATCGCCTCATCGGCGCGCCGGAGGCCCTCGCCCTCGTGCGGCAGCTGGCCACCATAGCCCCCTCGGGGGCCTCGTTCGATGCAGCCTTCTCCGCCCGCGGGCGCGACAGCCGATCCACGACCACGAAAGAGGCATCATGACCAGCAAGGAAGCACTCGTCGTCCGCGGCGGCTGGGACGGGCACCAGCCCGTCGAAGCCACGGACCGTTTTCTCCCGTTCCTCCGCGAGCACGGCTACACCGTCCGCATCGAGGAGTCACCGAAGATCTACGCCGATGCCGACTACATGTCGACCGTCAGCCTGATCCTGCAGTGCAACACGATGAACACCATCGAGAAGGACGAGTTCGCCGGGCTCCGGGCGGCCGTCGAGGCCGGGACCGGACTCGCGGGCTGGCACGGCGGGATCGCGGACTCGTACCGCAACGAATCCGACTACCTCCACCTCATCGGCGGTCAGTTCGCCTGCCATCCCGGCAAGCACCCGGACGAGAGGACCGGCGAGCAGTCCGACAACTACGTGCCGTACCGGGTGACCATGCTCCCGGCCGCCGCGGATCATCCGATCACCCGCGGCATCGGGGACTTCGACCTCGTGACCGAGCAGTACTGGGTGCTCGCGGACGACTACATCGACGTGCTCGCGACGACGACCCAGGCCGTCCGCGCATGGGACCCCTGGAACCGTCCCGTCACGTCCCCCGCCATCTGGACCCGCCAGTGGGGCGAGGGCCGTATCTTCGTCGCCACCCCCGGACACCGCGTGGAGATTCTCGACGATCCCAACGTCCGGACCATCATCGAAAGGGGTTTGCTGTGGGCGAGCCGTTGAACGTCGGAATCATCGGCTGCGGAGCGATCGTGGCCCAGTACCTGAAGACCCTGCCGTCGCTGGGATCGGTGAACCTGAAGGCCGTGGCGGACCTGGACCCGGGCCGGGCGCAGGCCGTGGCGGACTCGCAGGAGGGAGTGCGGGCCCTGACCGTGGACGAGCTCCTGGCCGACCCCGGGATCGACACCGTCCTGAACCTCACGATCCCTGCCGCCCACGCGGAGGTGGCGGCTCGGGCGATCGCGGCCGGCAAGAACGTCTACGGCGAGAAACCGCTGGCGGCGAACACGACCGAGGCCCGGGAGGTGCTCGCCCTCGCGGAGGCCGCCGGGGTCCGGGTGGGGTGCGCTCCCGACACGGTGCTCGGGACGGGCATCCAGACCGCTCGCCATGCGATCGACGACGGCCTGATCGGCCGGCCCATCTCGGCCACCGCGACCATGGTCACGCCCGGCCACGAACGCTGGCACCCCAACCCGGACTTCTACTACGTGCCCGGTGGCGGGCCGCTGCTGGACATGGGCCCGTACTACGTCACGGCGCTGGTCACCCTGCTGGGGCCGGTCACGTCCGTCATCGGAGCGGCCAGCCACACGCGGGAACAACGGACCATCGGCGGCGGACCACGGGCGGGCCAGACGGTGCCGGTGACGATCGACACGCACGTCACCGGTGTGCTCGTGCACGAGTCGGGCGCCCTCTCCACCCTGGTCATGAGTTTCGACGCCGTACAGACGCGATCCTCCAACATCGAGATCCACGGGGAACGGGCCAGCATGACGGTCCCCGACCCCAACTACTTCGACGGGGAGGTGTCCGTCTGCGCCCTGGAGAACAGGGGCAACGACAGGGAGATCGGGTGGGAGGTCCTCCCCGCCAGTGCAGGCTATATCGGAGCCGGCCGCGGGTACGGTCTCGCGGACATGGCCCTCACCCCGCCGGGTGAGCAGCACCGGGCCAACGGGGAACTGGCCTACCACGTCCTCGACGTCATGGAATCCCTCCTGCAGTCGGCTGCGGACGGGATCGCCGTCCGCGTCCGCAGCACCGTGGAACGGCCCAGGGAGGTCCCCCTGACATCACTGTCCGATCTGGCATCGGCCACATCCCGCTGACGGACCGACGGCGGAAAAGACCGGAGCGGGGGGGGGGGGGGGGGGGGGGGGGGGGGGGGGGGGGGGGGGGGGGGGGGGGGGGGGGGGGGGGGGGGGGG
>NZ_JBTNDU010000023.1:0-39700 GCF_054510835.1 Arthrobacter sp. TmT3-37
CTCTCCACGACCCTCCCCGCCCTCCCCGCCCCCCGATCCTTCTCCCCTCCCCCCCCCCCCCCCCCCCCCCCCCCCCCCCCCCTTTCCCCTCCCCCCCGCTTCGTCGTGTCCACGGAACACCCTTCCGGGTCTTGTCGCTTCCGGTGGCCGGACCTACCCTTGACCTGATACTCGATGACCGGGGGCTACCCATGCGGCGTGTATTCGCGCATCTGCTCGTTCTGCTGTCCGCTGTGCTCCTCGTGGCCGGTGGCCTCACCACCGCACCCCCGGCTCAGGCGGCGACAGCCATCGAGACGAAGTACGCGGAGCTCGGCGGCAGCGGCGGGAACCTCGGTGCGCCGACGAGCGCGGAGGTCTGCGGACTGCGGGGCGGAGGGTGCTACCGGAACTACCAGAGGGGCGCGATCGTCTGGTCGCCCGCCACCGGAGCCCACCCCTCGTGGGGTGCCATCCGCGAGACCTGGCGTTCCTACGGGTTCGAGACCGGCGGGCTCGGGTACCCGACCACGGGGGAGATCTGCGGACTGCGCAATGCAGGGTGCTACCAGAGCTTCCAGGGCGGGGCGATCGTCTGGTCGCCCGCCACCGGTGCCCGCATCAGCGTGGGTGGGATCCGTACCGCATGGGCCGCGTCTGGATTCGAGAACGGGGCACTGGGCTACCCGACCACGAACGAGGTCTGCGGGCTGCGCGGCGGCGGCTGCTACCAGAACTACCAGGGCGGGGCGATCATCTGGTCGCCCGCCACGGGAGCGAGGATCTCCATCGGCGGGATCCGGGCGGCGTGGGCCGCCACCGGCTACGAGAACGGTGCCCTCGGCTATCCCGTGTCGAACGAGTCCTGCTCCGGCGGCACCTGCAGCCAGGCCTACCAGCGGGGCAGGATCTCGTGGACCGCAGCCGGTGGGGCCCGCGTGTTCCGGGACATCGACGTCGCGGCGTCGGTCGTCGTCGTGGTCAACAAGCGGCGGCAGCTGAACCCGGCGCGTCACGTCCCCGGTCCGCTCGTGGACGTCGGGGGACCACTGCTCCGGAGCGACGCCGCCCAGCAGTTCTCCCGCCTCCTTGCGGACGCGCGGGCCGGCGGGATCGCCATGGTCCCGGTCAGCGGCTACCGCTCCTACGACACGCAGGCCTCCCTCTACGCCTCGTACGTCGACCTCTATGGCCAAGCGGCGGCCGACCTGATCTCCGCCCGCCCGGGATTCAGCGAGCACCAGACCGGTCTCGCGATCGACATCGGCAACGCCAACGGGGCCTGCGGGCTGCAGGAATGCTTCGCAGGAACTCCCGCCGGAGCCTGGGCGGCCCAGAACGCCTGGCGCTACGGGTTCATCGTCCGCTACCCCCAGGGCCAGACCCCGGTCACCGGCTACGCGTACGAGCCGTGGCACCTGCGCTACGTCGGGCCGACGATCGCCTCGGAGATGCGCACCCACGGACTGCGGACGCTGGAGCAGTACATGAGCCTGCCGGCGGCGCCGTCCTACTGAGCACCTCCGGTGCACCGTCCTCTGCGCTCCTCCTGTACGCCGGAGCGCGAACTACACTTGGGCGATGAGCTGGACTGACAGGCCGCCGTCGTGGCTCCCGCCACTGCCGCCGCCCCATCGGGGACGGGCCCTGATCGTGCTCGGCTGGATCCTCGTCGGGGGGACGTTCGTGTACATCTTCGTCATGAGCTACCTGGGCGGCACGCACACACTCTTCACCCTGGTGCCACTGCTGCTCGGGCTCCTGTGCCTGATCGTCGGCCTGCTCCGGCGTGACACGCGCGAACGGTAGGGCGTGCTTGCCGCCTACTTAGTTTCGCGATAAAAAGAATCATGACCTCCTCTCCACTCCATCTCTCGCGCGGCGGTACGAGCGTGGTGCTCGAGCCCCATCCGCACGGCCTGCCGGTCCTCGCCTACTGGGGTCCTGCCCTCGGTGACCTCTCCGCCGACGAGCTGTCGGCCGTCGTCGCCGCCCAGCAGCCGCAGCGCGTGTCCGGCGGCATCGACGTCCCGGCCCGGCTGACCCTCCTGCCCCTCGAGTCCGCAGGATGGCAGGGCACACCCGGCCTCACCGGGGACCGCGGGGGAGCCCACCTGTATCCGCGCTTCACGGTGGTCGCCGAAGAGTCCCGGCACGACGGCGGGGTGGTGATCGAGGCACGTGACGACGGCGCCGGGCTCGCCCTGACCGTGCACGTGGGCCTGACCGCGTCGGGCCTCCTCACCCAGCGGCTCGTCCTCACCAACACGGGTGACGATGAGTACGAGGTGCGTTCGCTCAGGACCTTCTTCCCGCTGCATCCCATCGCCGCGGAGGTCCTGGACACGACGGGGCGCCATCTCCGGGAGCGGTCGCCGCAGCGGCACGAGCTGACGACCGGCACCTATGCGCGGACGAGCCGACGCGGCCGCCCCGGTGCCGATGCGACGGTGCTCCTCGCGGCAGGGGCGAAGGGCTTCGGCTTCGAGCACGGCCTGGTGCAGGGCATCCACCTCGCATGGAGCGGCAACCAGGAGGTGCTCGTGGAGAAGACGCCGGCCGGGCAGGCGTTCCTGGCGGCGGGCGAGGTCCTGTCGCCCCGCGAGGTGGTGCTCGCACCCGGTGGGAGCTACTCCACGCCCGAGGTGATCGGCTCCTGGGGAGACGGCCTCAACGAACTGTCCGGCCGCTTCCACCGCGACGTCCGGTCGAGGGCGTCGCATCCGCAGCGTCCTCGTCCGGTCACCCTCAACACCTGGGAGGCCGTCTACTTCGATCTCGACCTGCCGCGCCTGCAGGTGCTCGCGGACCGCGCAGCCTCCCTCGGCGTCGAACGGTTCGTGCTCGACGACGGCTGGTTCCGCGGACGCCGCGACGACACGTCGAGCCTGGGGGACTGGTACGTCGACGAGACGGTATGGCCCGACGGGCTGGCCCCCATCATCGACCACGTGCGGGGCCTGGGCATGGAGTTCGGCCTCTGGTTCGAACCGGAGATGGTCAACCCCGACTCCGACCTGGCGCGGGCGCATCCGGACTGGATCCTGCAGCCCGAGGGACGCCTGCCGTTGCCCGGGCGGCAGCAGCAGGTCCTGAACCTGGGCCATCCCGACGCCTACGCCTACATCCTCGAACGCCTCGACGACATCCTGACCGCGAACGACATCGCGTACGTGAAGTGGGACCACAACCGGGACCTGCTCGAGGCGGCGGATGCCCGGACGGGGCACGCCGCCGTCCACCGGCACGTCGAGGCGCTGTACCGCCTGCTCGACGAACTGCGCCTCCGGCACCCCGGCCTCGAGATCGAGAGCTGCGCCTCGGGTGGAGCCCGCGTCGACCTCGGCATCCTCGCCCGGACGGACCGCATCTGGACCAGCGACTGCATCGATCCGATCGAGCGGCTCGTCAACCAGAAGTACACGGGCCTCGTGGTGCCGCCCGAACTGCTGGGGATGCACGTCGGCGGCCCGGTCTCCCACTCGACCGGGCGGGCCCATACGCTGCCCTTCCGGGCAGCGACCGCCATCTTCGGCCACTACGGCATCGAATGGGACATCTCCGACCTGACGGACGGGGAGTACGAGGTACTCGGGCGCTATGTCGGGCTCCACCGGTCCTGGCGCGACGACCTGCACCGCGGCGCCGTCGTGCACGCGGATCTCGTGGATCCCGCCATGGACCTGCGCGGTATCGTCTCCGAGGACCGGCAGCGGGCCCTGTTCGCCTACACGCTGACGGGCTCGAGCGCGAGCTACCCGCCCGGGCTGCTGACCTTTCCGGGGCTGGAGGCCGACACGCTGTACTCCGTGCGGCTCGCGGTCCCCGAGGAGGGACAGCCGGGGAACGGCCAGTCGGCGCTCGCCTGGCTCCGCTCGGCGCTCGACAGCGAACCGCTCCGGCTGTCCGGGCGGGTCCTGGCGCAGGCAGGCCTGCAGGCTCCTGTGCTGCTGCCCGAGCAGTCGCTCCTCATCGAGCTCCGCGCCGCGCGATCCTAGACCGGTCCTGGCCGCCGGAGCGGGCGGGGCCCGCCTACGGCTCGTAGGTGAGGGTCCGCCCGTACAGGTCCAGCAGTGCGTCGCTGCCGCCGTCGCGCATGGCCCGCCGCTGGCGGTCGGCTCCCGTGCCCCTGTCCGCGATCGTCGCCAGACCGGCACGCACCCAGTCCGTGTCGCCCTCGGCGTCGAGGGCCGGGCCGACGTGCTCCAGGAAATCCGCGAGGAGCGCCCGGGCGGGCACGGGCTCCGCCGTGGAGAGATCCACGAGGGAGCCGGTGAGCCCGTCGCGGGCGGCCTGCCAGAGGGCGGCGTCCAGGAGTTCGGGATCCGGGACGAGCGGCGCCGCGTCCGCCTCCGCCTCGTGCAGGGCCGTGACGACGAGCGCACGCGTGAGTGCGCCGAGGAGGACGGAGTCCTGCGCCTCGAGCTGCACGTCGCATGCCCTGAGCTCGAGAGTGGGGTAGTGGTCCGACAGGCGTGCCACCCAGGTGAGGACCCCGCGGTCCAGGATCGCACCGCTCGCACCGAGGCGCGTGATGCGGCGCTCGTAGTCGGCCGCATCCGCGAACCACGGCGCCACGCCCTGGACGGCCCAGCGGCGGTAGTGCACCACGCGCCAGCTCCCGAAGCCGCTGTCCCGTCCCAGCCAGTAGGGCGAATTGACGCTGAGGGCGGTGAGCAGCGGGATCCAGGGACGGATGCGGTTGAGTGCCTGGACGCCGCGCTCGGGGTCGGGGATGCCGACGTGCACGTGCAGCCCGTTGACGAACTGGTCGCCCACGATGCCGGGGGCGCTGGCGCGCAGGTCCTCGTAGCGCTGCTTGTCGGTCAGTTCGGGATACGCCTGCCGCATCCAGGGCGAGGTCCCGGTGGCCGCGCCGAGGATCCCGGTGTCGGCCGCTGCGTCCGCGAGCTTCCTGCGGAAGTTCAGGAGTGACTCCTCGGCCTGGGTCAGCGTGTCGCACACAGGGGTGGCCGTCTCGATCTGGCAGGACAGCAGCTCGCGCTGGATGTCGTTCCTGCCGACCTCCGGCGTCGCTTCGAGCAACCCCTCCACCTCGTCGGCGCGGTGGGCGGGCAGCCCTGTCTCCGGTTCGAGGAGCAGGTACTCCTCCTCCAGTCCGAGAGTGGTCATGGATGGACTCCGTTCGTGAGGTTCAGCGGACGAGGCGGGCAGGGACGGCCGGGACTGCAGGCACGTGGCATGTCGACCAGTCTAGGAGCGGGACGGGGGAGGAGCGATCCGGCGCCGCGACGAGGACCCCGGGCCGGTCCCTCCTGCACCCGGTTCCCGATCAGGAGGCCCCGGCGTCGATGGCGCAGTCCTGATGGGGTACGGTGCTCTCGATCCAGAGCGCTCCGGCCACTGCCGGATCGACGGCGAGGTCCCGGGAGGAGGCGGCCGTGCCGTGGCGGAGCTCCAGCTGGGACCCTGCGCGGCGGCGGATCAGCTGCAGGTCGTCGTCGAGCGAGATGCCGCTGCGGTCGAGGAAGCGCAGCACCTCCGGGTCGTCGTCGCTCACGCGCACCAGCCTGCCGGCGTGTCCGTCGTCGAGCCTGTCGAGCCGGTGTGCCCTCGGGTACAGGACCGTGCCGTCCTCCGCCGGGATCGGGTCCCCGTGCGGGTCCCGGCGCGGGTGGCCCAGCTTCGCGTCGAGCCGCTCGACGAAGGCGTCGGAGACGGTGTGCTCGAGCAGTTCCGCCTCGTCGTGCACCTCGTCCCACCCGTAGCCCAGCGCGGTGACGAGGAATGTCTCGATGAGCCGGTGCCTGCGGACCATCGCGAGGGCCAGCGCCCGCCCGGAGGGTGTGAGGCCGATGGGCCCGTACTTGCGGTGGTCGGCGAGTCCGAGGTCCACCAGCTTGGCGACCATCCCGGTCACGGAGGAGTTGGCGACCGAGAGTCGCGTCGCGAGGTGGGTGGCCGTGACGGCGTCGCCCTGCCATTCGGTGAATGCGTAGATGGCCTTGACGTAGTCCTGCACGCTCGTGGATTCGATGCTGAGGACGGCGCCCCTGCGGCCCGCCATCAGGCGTCCCCTCGCACCGAAGGGCCGGACGCGGGCAGTGGGGGATCGGACGCGGACGGGGCCGTGCCGGAGCCGGCCTGCGCCGGGGCCGGGCCGACGGCGGCTGCCCCGGTGCGGTTCCGTCCGGCCCGGGTGTGTCCGGTACGGGTCCGCGCGGCGGTGCGGCGCCGTCGTGCCTGCCAGATCACGCCGTCGGGACGCGCGAAGAGGTAGACCACGGCGAAGACGATCGCCTGGCAGAGCACCACGGCGGCGCCCGTGGAGATGTCGAGGTAGTAGCTGGCGTAGACGCCCGCCAGGGAGGCGGTGACGGTCAGCACGACGGCGATCACCAGCATGCGGTCGAAGCTGCGGGACAGCAGGAACGCCGTGGCGCCGGGCGTGATGAGCATGGCCACGACGAGGATGATCCCGACGGCCTGGAGCCCGACGACGACGGTGAGCGCGAGCAGGCCGAGCAGCAGTGCGGACAGCAGTCGTGTGTTGAGCCCGATCACGTGGGCGTGCGTGCGGTCGAAGGCGAGCAGGGTGAGGTCGCGCCGCTTGAACAGCAGGATGGCGAGGGTCAGCAGGCCCAGGAGGAGGACCTGCCACACGTCACCGGCGGACACGCCGAGGACGTTGCCGAAGAGGATGTGCATCAGGTCGATCTGCGACGGCGTGGCGGAGACGATGGCCAGCCCGGTGGCGAAAAGTGCGGTGAACACCACGCCGATCACGGTGTCCGCCTTCAGCTTGGTGGTGGACCGGACGATCCCGATGAGCGCCACCGCCCCCGCGCCGAAGACGAAGGCGCCGATGGAGAAGGGGATGCCGAGGATGTAGGCGAGGGCCACGCCGGGCAGGACGGCGTGGGACACGGCATCGCCCATGAGCGACCACCCCATGAGGATGAGCCAGCAGGAGAGGACGGCGGCCACGACGGCGGCGGCGAGGGTGACGGCGAGGGCCCGGGTGAGGAAGCCGTACTGCAGGGGCTCGAGCAGGAAGGTGACGATCTCCATGGTCAGGACCCCCCGTCCGGAGCGGCGGAGGCGGCGGAGCGCACCGTCGTGGTGGACGGCGCGGGACCGAAGGCGCGTGCCAGGTTCCCGTGGGTCAGCACGAGCGAGGGATCGCCCTGCGCGAGCACGCGACGGTGCAGGAGGACCGCTTCGTCGCACAGCTCGGGCACGCCCGCGAGGTCGTGGGTCGACACCAGCACCGACCGCCCCTCGTCCCGCAGTGTCTTCAGGAGTGCGGTCATGGTGCGCTCGCTCGCCTGGTCGACACCGGCGAAGGGCTCGTCGAGCAGCAGCAGCCGTGCGTCCTGGGCGATGCTGCGGGCGATGAAGACCCGCTTGCGCTGGCCACCCGACAACTGGCCGATCTGGCGCCTCCTGAGGTCGGCCAGGCCCACGCGTCCGAGCGCGTCCTCGACGGCCGCGCGGTCCGGTGCGCGCAGACGGCGGGAGGGCCCGAGCCGCCCGTACAGGCCCATGGCGACGACGTCGGAGACGGAGACGGGGAAGGTCCAGTCCACCTCCTCGGCCTGCGGCATGTAGGCCACGAGGCCCTGCTTCCGGGCGCTCGCAGCGGACCTGCCGAACAGCTCGACGCTTCCGGTCCCCGGGACCAGCAGCCCCATGAGCGCCTTGAACAGCGTCGACTTGCCCGAGCCGTTGACGCCGATGAGTCCGCAGATCCGTGCCGCGTCGAGGGTCATGGAGACGTCGTCGAGCGCCTGGACCTCCCCGTAGCGCACCCCGAGGTTGCGGACGTCGAGTGCCCGCCGGGTGGACGGGGCGGCAGAGGCCGTCATCGCGAGAGTCCTTCCGTGATCGTCTCGAGGTCGTGGCGGATGAGATCGACGAACGTCGGTACCGGCCCACCGGCTTCCGACAGCGAGTCGACGTAGAGCATGCCGCCGAGTTCCGTGCCCGTGGCGAGGGCGACCTGCTCCTGCGCCGAGGGATTGACCGTCGATTCGCAGAAGACGGTCGGCACGTCGTTCTCCTCGACGAATCCGATGACGTCCCTGATCTGCCGCGGCGTGCCCTCGGCGTCCGCGTTGACCGGCCAGAGGAAGGCCTCCTCCAGGCCGGCGTCCCGTGCGAGGTACGAGAAGGCACCCTCGCAGGTCACGAGTGCGGCGACGTCGAGGGCGGCGAGCTCCTCGCGGAACCCCGCGAGGAGCCCTGCGAGGTCCTCCTTCAGCCGGCGGCCGTTGGCCTCGAAGTCGGCGGCGTGCTCCGGAGCCAGGCCGGCGAGCGCCGCCACGGTGTTGTCGACATAGGTCTGCGCCGCGAGGGGCGACATCCAGGCGTGCGGGTTCGCCCGGCCGGTGTAGTCCCCTGACCGGATGTCGACCGGTTCGACGCCGTCCGACAGCACCACGTGCGGGGCGTCGACGGAGTACAGGAAGCGCTCGAACCAGCGCTCGAGGCCGAGCCCGTTGTCCAGGATGAGGTCCGCGTCCTGTGCCCGGACGAGATCCGAGGGCGTCGGCTCGTAGCCGTGGATCTCGGCGCCGATCTTCGTGATCGACTCCACGCGGACGTGCCCTCCACCGACCGTGTCGGCGAGGTCGGCGAGCACGGAGAAGGTCGTGAGGACCAGGGGTCGTGCGTCCGTCCCGGCGGCCGGCGCCGTATCGACGGCGCAGCCCCCGAGCAGGAACGCCGCGGCGACGCACCACGCGGTCGCCGCGGGGTGCGTCCGTCCGCACTGGGTGGGAGGCATACCTAAAAGTAGCGTTTAGGCATGCCGAAATCTAGGGGGTCGACAGGGAGGCGCGCCATGCGTGGGTGTAGTACGGGATCCTGATGGTGGCCGCCGGGTCGAAGGCGAGGTAGTCGGTGAGGTACCAGCGCAGATTCGACTCCACGCGCGCCCGGAGCGCCGGTGTGGCGCGCTGGTAGTAGCTCCGCGACCTCGCGAGGTCGAGGACGTCGGCGACCGGCAGCTCCTGGGCCCAGTGCACCACGAGGTCCTCCGGCGGCCCGAAGGCGGCTCCGAGGTCGGGCCGGTACGCGGGCGAGTAGACGTCCCCCGCATGCATGATGCGGGACAGGCGGTGCACCCAGGGGAGCGAGACGTCGAGCTGGTTCCACACCAGTGCCAGGCGTCCGCCCGGCACCAGGACCCGAGCGGCCTCGCGGAGCGCGGCGGGATGGTCGCACCAGTGCCACGTCTGCGCCAGCGTGAGCAGGTCGACGGACCTGTCGGGCAGTGTGGACTCCTCCGCGGTGCCCTGCACCACGGGTACACCGGGCAGGCGCGCCGAGAGGACGGCCAGCATGTCCTCGGACGGGTCGACTGCCGCCACCTCGAGTCCGCGCTGCGCCAGGAGGGCCGTGAAGAGACCGGTCCCGGCGCCGATGTCCGCCGCGCGACGGGCGTTCTCCGGCACGATCCAGTCCGCGACCGGTGCGGGATACCCGGGACGGACACGGTCGTAGCGGCCTGCTCCGGAGAGGTAGGCGCGCGCCATCTCCAGGCGCCGTTGCTCGTCGAGCCGAGGGCCGGAACTCACCGGATGGCCTGCGGCCGGAGGACTGCGCGGCTAGAGCAGGTCATCCACGTCCGGGTTGAGGGTCCGCAGGACCTCGCTGTGCAGGGTGCCGTTCGTCGCCAAGGCGTTGCCGCCGAACGGGCCGTCCTCGCCGTCCAGGGAGGTGAAGCGTCCCCCCGCCTCCGTGACGATGGGGACGAGCGCCGCCATGTCGTGCAGGTTCAGTTCGGGCTCGCAGGCGACGTCGACGGCGCCCTCGGCCACGAGGCAGTAGGACCAGAAGTCCCCGTACGCCCTCGTGCGCCAGACCCGGTCCGTCAGGTTGACGAACTCGGCGAGCGCCCCGCGCTCGCGCCAGCCGGACAGGCTGGAGTAGGACAGCGAGGCATCCTCGAGCCGGGAGACGTTGGACACCCGCAGGCGTTGCGCCGCCGCGAGGGACTTCCCGGTGTACGCGCCGGTACCCTCGGCCGCCCACCAGCGTTTGCCCAGGGCGGGCGCGCTGACGACGCCGACCACGGGCCTGCCCTCGTCGATCAGGGAGATCAGGGTGGCCCAGACGGGCACGCCGCGCACGAAGTTCTTGGTGCCGTCGATCGGATCGATGACCCAGCGGCGGGAACCGGACCCGGTACTGCCGAACTCCTCGCCGAGCACGGCGTCACGGGGGCGGGCACGCGAGAGCTGGCCCCGGATCGCCTCCTCCGCGCTCTTGTCCGCGTCGGTGACCGGGGTGAGGTCCGGTTTGGTCTCGATGCGGAGGTCGAGTGCCTTGAAGCGCGACATGGTCTGGTCGTCGACCGAATCGGCCATGATGTGGGCGAGACGGAGATCGTCGTTGTAGCCCTGCGTGAAACTCATATCCATCAACCTATCGTCTGGGTGGCGCATCGGGCACGGGGACGCGGGACGGGAGGGCCGTGACAGCAGAAAGCCACCGCGGGCTCGCGCCGCGCGGTGGCTTCCTGTCCGGCGCCGCAGAGCGGCACGGGGAGAATCAGAGAACGGTGATGTTCTCGGCCTGGGGGCCCTTGGGTCCCTGGGTGGTCTCGAAGTTGACCTTCTGGTTCTCTTCGAGGGAGCGGTAGCCGCTCGAGTTGATCGCGGAGAAGTGGGCGAACACGTCAGCGCCTCCGTCGTCGGGAGCGATGAAGCCGAAGCCCTTTTCGGCGTTGAACCATTTCACTGTGCCTGAAGCCATGATGTATTTCCTAACCTGGGAGAGCGTTCCGACGTTCGGGCGCTCATCGTGGTGTTCGTTACCCGCTTATCGTCAAAAGCTGTCGAACTCCAGGTGGAGGGTCAAGGCTTGAAATTTAATGCGCAAACAACAACAGCACCCAGCCTACCAGTGATCGGGCGGATCACTGCTGCCCCAGTTCCTTGGCGTCATGGGCACTGCCCCGTGGGTCGGCCATTCCGGCGTTGAGGAGGCGTCGGAGGGACGCGAGGCGGACCGGCCCGGACTCACCGGCCAGTCCTTCCGCGACATAGCTGTCCAGTCCGCAGTCGACCGCCTGGCCGTCGTGGCGGCAGCCCCGCTCGCAGCGTTCCGTGCCCGGTTCGAGGTCCGGAAAGGCCTTGAGGATGCGGTCGGCGTCCACGTGGGCGAGTCCGAACGAGCGGATGCCCGGGGTGTCGATGATCCAGGTGCCCGGGGCGGCGTCGGCCGCCTTCAGCGCGAGGGCGGACGACGACGTGTGCCGGCCCCGCCCGGTCACCGCGTTGACGCCCCCCGTGGCGCGTGTGGACCCGGTCAGCGCATTGACCATGGTGGACTTCCCGACGCCCGAATGGCCGAGCAGCACGCTCACCTGGCCGTCCAGCTCGTCGCGCAGGGCGTCGACCGCGCCGGAGGAGAGGCGCGCCGACTCGCCGTCGTCGGAGGTCGCCTCGATCCCCACGCCCTCGTCCGTCCGGCTGATGATCACGCGGAGGTCGAGGTGCTCGTAGTTGGCGAGCAGCGGGGCGGGGTCGCGGAGGTCGGCTTTCGTGATGCACAGCAGCGGCTCGATACCGGCGTCGTAGGCGGCCACGAGCGCGCGGTCGATGAAGCCCGTCCTCGGCTCCGGGTTGGCCGCGGCGACGACGATCACGAGCTGGTCCGCGTTGGCGACGACGACGCGTTCCACGGGATCGGTGTCGTCGGCGCTCCGGCGCAGGACGGTCCGGCGGTCCTCGATCCGTACGAGGCGCGCGAGGGAGTCCGGGCCGCCGGAGAGATCGCCGACGAGGGCCACGAGGTCCCCGGCGACGACGGCGCTGCGCCGCAGTTCCCGCGCCCGCGCCGCGACGACGATCCGCTCGTCGGAGGTGTCCTCGTCGACCACCGTCGTGTAGCGCCCGCGGTCGACCGTCACCACGCGTCCCGTCACGGCCTCGTCGTAGGCGGGCCGGTTCTTCGTGCGGGGGCGCGTGCCCTTCTTGTTGGGCCGGATCCGGACGTCGGACTCGTCCCAGGCCCTCGAGCCGCGGCGGTTGCCGGCCTCACTCATGCCCGTGCCACCGCGTCCGTCGCGTCCGGGGAGCCGGCCGTGCCTGCGACGACCGCCCAGAGGTCGGGGAACTCCGGCAGGGTCTTGGCCGTGGTGCCGATGTTCTCCACCTCGACGCCGTCGACGGCCAGCCCGATGATCGCGCCGGCGGTTGCCATCCGGTGGTCGTCGTAGGTGCGGAAGACTCCTCCGTGGAGCGGTGCGGGTCGGATGACGAGGCCGTCCCCGGTCTCCTCGGCGTCGCCGCCGAGTCCGTTGATCTCCGCCACGAGCGCCGCGAGGCGGTCCGTCTCGTGGCCGCGGAGGTGGGCGATGCCGGTCAGCGTCGACGGAGAGTCCGCCAGCGCGCACAGGGCGGCGACGGTGGGGGCGAGCTCGGAGGTGTCGGCGAACACACCTCCCGAGATGGCCGCTCCACCCGTCACGGTGAGCACGTCGCCGTCGAGTTCCGCCTCCGCTCCCATGAGGGGGAGGATGCGCCGCCACGCGTCGCCGACCTGGGTGGTGCCCCGGGGCCAGTTGCGTACGCGGACCGTCCCGCCCGTGACCACGGCCGCGGCCAGGAAGGGGCCGGCGTTGGACAGGTCGGGTTCCACGGCGACGTCGAAGGCGCGGATGGGGCCGGGGGAGACGCGCCAGTGGTTCGGCACCGTGTCGTCGACGGATACGCCGACCGACCTCAGGGTCTCGACCGTCATCCGGACGTGGTCGAGGCTGGGGACCGGCTTGCCCACGTGTTCGAGGTGGAGCCCGTCGGCGAACCGGGCGCCCACGAGGAGGAGGGCCGACACGAACTGCGAGGACGCCGAGGCGTCGATGACGAGGTGCCCGCCCCGGACCGTCCCGTTCCCCTGCACCGCGAAGGGCAGGGAGTCGGCGCCGTCGTCGTCGACCGCAACGCCGAGTCCTCGGAGGGCGGCGATGATGCTGCCCATGGGACGGCGGCGTGCGTGCGGGTCGCCGTCGAAGGTCGTGGTCCCCTCGACGAGGCCGGCGAGCGGGGGGACGAAGCGCATGACGGTGCCGGCGAGGCCGCAGTCGACCGCGCGGGCCCGTCCGTCGCCCGTGCCGGTCCGGAGGGGTGTGACGTGCAGGTCCGGACCGAAGTCACCGTCCCCCGGAATCTCGTCGATGACGGCGCCGAGGTCGCGCAGGGCTGCGATCATCAGCGCGGAGTCGCGGGAGTGCAGGGGCCTCCGGATGGTGCTCGGCCCGTCGGCGAGGGCCGCGAGGACGAGGTACCGGTTGGTGAGGGATTTCGAGCCAGGGACCGAGATGACCGCGTCCACGGGACGGGTCAGGCGGGGCGCCCGCCACAGATCCTGCTCGGACACCCCGCCTGATGATACGGACATGGAGCCTAGGAACCCACGACGTCGGCGGCGGTCCTGCGCACGGCCTTATCGGCTTTCTCGAACTGCTTGCGGGCGTCCTTGCCGAGGCCGAGGGCGTTCTTCCGGGCGTCCATGGCGAGGTGCTCGGCGCGCCAGGCGATGCCCGGGCGGCCGTTGGTGTCCACGGTGGCCAGCAGGACGGTGCCGATCAGCGAGAGGTTCTTGAGCAGCTGCGAGCGCCTGTCCTTCTTGCCCTCCGGGGTCGAGGCATCGGCGGAACGGTAGTCCACGAGGGTGTTGACCGTGGTCGTCACGGCCAACAGCAGGGCCGCGGCGCGCGAGAAGCGCCCGATGCCGAGCAGGAGGGCCGCACCCACCTGGGTGGCCCCGAGCACCTGGCCCACGAGCTTCTCGTTGCCGGTGACTGCCGCGGCGGAGGGGACGACTTTGGTCACGCTCGCGAGGACCGGCTTCAGCTGCGGCGCGGTCGCGCCGGCGTTGCGGAGCCGGTCGACGCCGGAGAGGACGAAACTGCTGGCGATCAAGGGTCGGGCGATTACGCGGACAAGGGTCACAACTGCCTCCTGGTTGCCGGCGGCGTGAGCCGGGCATCGGTTGACGTATACGAAGCACGCTGGGTCTAGTTTTACACGCCGCACCACCGCGTGCGATGCGGAACCGGGCGGTGGCCGGGCGCTTGCGGCGGGCAGGAAGGGTGGACGACGAGCGGGGCGGGAACGCCGGCGGCGTCCCGCGGCAGGGACCCGTGGCAGGAATAAGGGTGGGAGGGTGCGGGTTGAAGCAGAGGTGAAGGACGGGCGAACGGGAGAGGAATGGCACGGATGACGGGGATACGGACCGCGACGGTCGAACGACCGGATTTCCAGCTCTCGACCTCGGTTCCGCGGAACACCACCCCGGCGCCGCGAGGACCGGGACGCGTAGACTTTGGCACGATGAATACAACAGCCCCAGCAGGTAGCAGCCAGGCGGAAGACGCCGAGCTGGACGTGTCCACGGAGTCGGAAGCCGACCGCAAGGCGCGCTTCGAGCGCGACGCCATGCAGTATGTCGACCAGCTCTACTCGGCTGCCATGCGGATGGCGCGGAACCCCAGCGACGCGGAGGACCTGGTCCAGGAGGCCTATACCAAGGCGTTCTCGGCGTTCCACCAGTACAAGCCGGGCACCAACCTGAAGGCGTGGCTGTACCGCATCCTCACCAACACCTACATCAACCTGTACCGGAAGCGGCAGCGCGAGCCGCTCCAGTCCCATTCGGACACGATCGAGGACTGGCAGCTCGCGAAGGCCGCCGAGCACACCTCCAGCGGACTCCGCTCCGCCGAGGCCGAGGCACTGGACCACCTGCCCGATTCCGACGTGAAGAGTGCCCTCCAGGCGATCCCGGAGGAGTTCCGGCTCGCGGTCTACTTCTCGGACGTCGAAGGCTTCGCGTACAAGGAGATATCGGAAATCATGAACACGCCCATCGGGACCGTCATGTCCCGGCTGCACCGCGGCCGCAAGCTGCTGCGCGAACTCCTCGCCGAATACGCGCACGAGCGGGGCCTCGGTGTCACCGCAGGTGCTGGCACCAAGACCCGGGTCGCGACGGGTGCAGCGGGCAAGGAACAGGAGATGAAGAAATGAGCGATTGCGAGAGCATGGGCGATTGCGCCGACTCGAGGATCGAACGGCTGTACGAGTACCTGGACGGCGCGCTGTCCCACCAGGACCTCGTGGAGATCAAGGACCACCTCGACGGCTGTCCGCAGTGCGCCGAGGAACACGATCTCGAGTGCGTCATCCGCTCGGTCGTGAAGCGGTCCTGCACCGAGGTCGCACCGTCGACACTGAAGACGAGCATCCTCGACCGCATCAGCCAGCTCAGGACCGTCGACCACTGACGACCCGAAGGCCGGCGGCGGTCGTGCCGATCGTCGTGCCGGCCGTAGAGATGAGAGAACCTCCGTACCCTGTGGGTGCGGAGGTTCTCTCGTCGATGCTGTAACGCCTGGACTCAGGTGTTGGGGCGCTTACCGTGGTTTGCGCCTCCACGCTTCCGGTCGCGACGCTTGCGTGCTCGCTTGCTCATGGCTGCCTCCTTTTTCTTCAGGCACTGTAGTCGTGCAGAACTGCACCCAAGTCTCCCATACTGCAACCGGCGTCACCTAAACAGCGCCCGGGGCCGCGGGGCCGGGCGCCGCAGGCCCACCCCTAGGATGGGTGGACATCCGCGACCGAAGGAGCTTACGTATGCGCGCCGCCTATGCAGCAACCCAGTCAGGAGCCGATCCGCTCGCCGGGCTCGCCGTCGGTGAAGTCGATGCCCCCGATGCACCCGCCGGATTCCGGCGCGTGAAGGTGGTCGCCTCCTGCCTGAACCACCACGATCTGTGGTCGCTGAAGGGCGTGGGCCTGCCGGCGGACCGCCTGCCCATGGTGCTCGGGTGCGACGCCGCGGGGATCGACGACGACGGCAACGAGGTGATCGTGCACGGCGTCGTGTCCTCGCCGGACTGGCAGGGCGACGAGACCCTCGACCCCCGGCGCTCCCTGCTCTCCGAGCGATATCCCGGCACGATGGCGGACTACGTCTGGGTGCCGCAGCGGAACCTGGTGCCGAAGCCCGCGGCGCTGTCCTTCGAGGAGGCGGCGTGCCTGCCGACGGCCTGGCTCACCGCGTACCGTATGCTCTTCACCGTCTCCCCGGCGGCCCCCGGCTCCACGGTGCTCGTGCAGGGCGCAGGGGGCGGCGTGGCCTCGGCGCTGATCGCGCTCGCAGCCGCCGCAGGGTTCCGCGTGTGGGTGACGAGCCGGAGTGCGGCGAAGCGGGAGCGGGCGCTGGGGCTCGGCGCCGAGCAGGCCTTCGACGCCGGTGCCCGCCTGCCGGAGCGGGTGGACGTCGTGTTCGACTCGGTGGGCGAGGCCACGTGGGCGCACTCGCTGAAGTCCCTGGTGCCCGGCGGGACGGTGGTGACGTGCGGCGCGACGAGCGGACCGGCGCCGTCCGCGGACCTGAACCGGGTGTTCTTCCTCCAGCTGCGTGTCCTGGGTTCCACCATGGGGACGCGGGAGGAGCTCGTGAGGCTCACCCGCTTCCTCGTCGCCACCGGTGTTCGCCCCACGATCGACACCGTCCTGCCCCTCGACGACGCGGAGCAGGGCTTCCGGCGCATGCTCGACGGCGACCTCTTCGGGAAGATCGTCTTCCGGCACTGAGCCCGCGCAGGACGGACAGGGCACCCGCCCGCCCGCGCGGTGGGTGCCCTGTCCGTCGTCGGCGCTGCCGTTACTCGGCGCCCGCGGCGAGGAGCGCCGTGCGCTGCTCGCGCCGCAGCGACTGCTCGCCGGGGTCGGGTACCGGAGCGGCAGCGAGCAGGCGGCGCGTGTACGGGTCCCGGGGGTACTTCAGGATCTGCTCGGTGGTGCCCTGCTCCACGAGGTTCCCCTTGTTGAGCACCGCGATATGGCTCGCGAGGAGCTCGACGACGGCGAGGTCGTGGCTCACGAACAGGCAGGCGAAGCCCCGCTCCCTCTGCAGGTCCTGCAGGAGCTGGAGGACCTTGGCCTGCACGGAGACGTCCAGGGCTGACGTCGGCTCGTCGGCCACGAGGAGGTCCGGCTGGAGCGACAGGGCCCGGGCGATGCCGACGCGCTGGCGCTGCCCGCCCGAGAGCTCGTGGGGGTACCGGTTGCGGAAGGCCACCGGCAGCTGGACGTCCTCGAGCAGGGACGCGACGCGCTTGTCCAGCTCCGCGCGGCCCGGCTTCTCGTGCAGGAGCAGGGGCTCGCCGATGCTGTCGCCGATGGAGAGCCGCGGGTTGAGGGACGCCGCCGGGTCCTGGAACACGATGGCGAACTTCTTGCGCAGCGGCAGGAGCTGGCGGGCGGTCAGCTCCGTGATGTCGGTGCCGCCGATCCGCACCGTGCCCCCGGAGGTCCGGATCAGTCCGGTGACGGCGCGGGCGATGGTCGACTTGCCCGAGCCGGACTCGCCCACGAGACCCAGGACCTCGCCCGGGTTGATGGTGAGCGAGACGCCGGTGACCGCCTTGAAGGGCGGCTGGCGGAAGCGGCCCGGGTACTCGATGTCGACGTCCGTGAGCTCGAGCGCCGGGACGACGCCGCTCGCCGTGTGCGTCTCCTGCGCACGCAGCGCCGCCTCCGCGAACTCCTCGTGGATGCTCAGCCGGCCGTCCACCACCTCGACGTCGGCGAGGACACCGCCGACCTTCGACCCGAGGTGCGGTACCGCGCCGAGGAGCTGCTTCGTGTAGGCCTCGGCCGGGGCCGCGAACAGCTGCGCCGTCGGCGCCGCCTCGACGATCCGCCCGCGCTCCATGACCACCACGTGGTCGGCGAGGTCGGCGACGACGCCCATGTCGTGGGTGATCAGCAGGACCGCGCTGTTGAGCCGCTTGTTGAGCTTGCGCAGGAGGTCCAGGACCTCGGCCTGGACCGTGACGTCGAGCGCGGTCGTGGGCTCGTCGGCGATGAGCAGCATGGGGTCGTTGGCCAGGGCGATCGCGATCATGGCGCGCTGGCGCTGGCCGCCCGAGAACTGGTGCGGGAAGGAGTCGTACCGTCGCTCGGCCTCGGGGATCTCCACCATGCGGAGGAGTTCGATGGCGCGCTTCCTGGCCTGCGCCGGCGACAGCTCGGTGTGCTGCTCGACGGCCTCCCGGATCTGCTCGCCCACGGTGAGCACCGGGTTCAGCGCGGTCATGGGCTCCTGGAAGATCATCGCGATCTCGTTGCCGCGCACGCGCCGGAGGGTCCCCTGGGGTGCACCGATGAGCTCCTTGCCCAGCATCTTGGCGCTGCCGGTCGAGCGTCCGTTGCGGGGGAGCAGGCCGAGCAGGGCCATGGAGGACATGCTCTTGCCGGACCCCGACTCACCGACGATCGCGAGGATCTCGCCTGGGTGGATCTCGTAGGAGACGTCCTCGGCGGCCATGACCCACTCGTTGTCGACGTTGAACTCGACGCCGAGGCCCCTGACCGCGAGGATGGGGCCGTTGCCGACGGGTGCCTGCTCGTCGGAGATGATGACGGATCGGGAACTCATTATTGCTTCACCCTTGTCTGCTTGGGGTCGAACGCGTCGCGCAGGCCGTCACCGATGAAGTTGACGGCGAGGGCGATGCCGATGATGAAGGCGCCGGGCCACAGGAACAGCCACGGGCGGACGGTCAGCGCCGAGCGGTTGTCGTTGATGGCCTTGCCGAGCGAGGTGTCCGGCGCCGTGACGCCGAGTCCGAGGTAGCTCAGGGCGGTCTCGAGCAGGATGGCTCCGGAGATGGCCAGTGTCGTGGAGACGATGATGACGCCGACGGTGTTCGGGAGGATGTGCCGGAAGATGATCCGCACGGAACTCGCGCCGACGGACTTCGCCGACTCGACGAACTCCTTCTCGCGCAGCGAGAGGAACTCGCCACGGACCAGGCGGGCGAGCCCCGTCCAGGTGACGAGGCCGAGGAAGATCGCGAACGGGATGATCCCGGCCTTGGCCACGATCCCGGCCACTGCGGCCGCGATGACGACCGTCGGGATGGTGATGACGACGTCGGTGATGCGCATGAGGAACGCCTCGGTCCAGCCACGGAAGTAGCCGGCGACGGCGCCGACCGTGGTGCCGATGACCATCGCGACGAGCCCGACGATGAACGCGATGATCAGGGAGGTCTGGGTGCCGCGCATCGTCAGCGCGAAGTAGTCCCGGCCGAGGACGTCCTGGCCGAACGGATGCTCACCGAGGCTGAACGGCCACAGCGTCAGGGTGGGCCGGCCCTCGTTGAACCGGGCTGCGAGCACGTCGTAGTCCTTGTTCCACCAGCCGGGGATGCCCGCGAAGCCGATGGAGCTGAAGGCGAGCAGGAAGATCAGGGCGAGCAGTGCGATGCCCGCAAGCGCTCCCTTGTGGCGGAAGAAGCGCTCGCGGATCAGCCGGCCCTGGCTCTTCGCCTCGGTGGTGCGGATGCGGTCCGTCTGGCCCCGCGTGGGGGTGGCGGTCGCGATGTCGGTGTCCTGGCTCTGCAGCGTCATCTCGGACAGCTCCAGGGACGCGCGGGAGTCGTCCCGCTGGTTCTGGTGATTGCTCATGGGGTGTCCTAGCTCAGGGTGATGCGCGGATCGAGGAACGCGTAGGCGATGTCGGCGAGCATGTTGAACAGCACCGCGGCCGTGCCGACGACCAGGAAGAAGGCCATCACCGGCCCCGGGTCCACGTTCTGGATGCCGTCGACGAACATCTTGCCCATGCCGTTCCAGCCGAAGACCTGCTCGGTGATGACGGCACCGCCGAGGACCCCGGCGAAGTCGAACGCCATCAGCGTGGTGATCGGGATCATCGCATTGCGGAAGGCGTGCTTGACGAGGACGGTCCGCTCGCTGAGGCCCTTGGCCCGCGCCGTGCGGATGTAGTCCTGGTTCATGACGTCGAGCTGGCTGGCCCTGGTGTACCGGGTGTAGGTGGCGAACGAGATGAGGGTCAGGGCGATCGTGGGCAGGATCAGGTGCAGCGCGTAGTCCAGGTTGATCTCCCAGAACGTGCCCTCGAGATTCGCGGACTGCGATCCCGTGGTCGGGATCGGCCGGCCGCCTGCTTTCGCGGACAGGGTCGGGTAGGCCTGGAGGAGGCGGTCGAGCACGATCAGCAGGCTCACGGACACGGCGATCACGGCGCCGATCTTCGCGGCCTGGGCGCGGAACGGTCCGCCGACGAGACCGGCGACGACGTACGCGACCGCGGTCATCACGACCACCAGGGCGAGCACCGCGAGCCAGTTCGGGTCCTCGAGCAGGGGGATCGAGGCGAGGTAGCCGAGGAAGCCCACCGCGGCGGCGGCGAGGGCCGCGTTCAGCACGCGGCGGCGCCGGAAGCCGGCGAGCAGGGCCGTCCAGAGGACGGCGACGCCTGCGGCCGAGACCAGCATGCCGACGACGCCGAGGCCGGGATCCACGAACCAGCCCGTGACGAGCAGGAGGTAGAGCGCGAGTGCGGTCGCGACGGCCGCGACGCCGAACACGACGAGCCTGCGCCTGCGGTCGCCGCCCACGGCGACCGCCCAGACGACGCCGGCGACCACCCCTATCAGGGCGATCGTCGCGTACGAGAACTGCGGGTTCGCCAGCCACGTGTTGAGGTCGATCGCCAGGTACTGCTTGAGGAGCGTCGAGAGCCAGAACAGGGGCAGCGAGAAGAGCAGGAACGAGATGAAGGTGACCGAGTAGTCGAACGTGCTGTACTGGCGGATCGCGGTGACGATACCGACGACCACGCCGAGGACCAGGGCGAGCACTGTCGCGACGACGACCAGGCGCAGGGTCGAGCCCATGGCGTTCTCCAGTTGCGGGAGGACGGCGGCACCGGTGCGGTCCTGGCCGAGCGTGCAGCTCACGCCGCCGGGGACGAGGCAGTGGCCGACGTCCTGCAGCCAGAGGAAGTAGCGGGGGATCGGCGGCACGTCGAGGTTCATCGCGGCGGTGCGGGCCGCGATGGTGGCGGCTTTCTCGGGGCCGCTGGTCTCGCCGAGGTCCTCGAAGGGGTCACCCGAGGAGATGGTGAGGAAGTACATCAGCGTGGTCGCTGCGAGCATGATGAAGAACGAGATGATGGATCGCTTGGCGATGAAGTAGAACACGTGGGGCTCCTAGGAAACGGTGCAGTCTGTCGCGGGTCCGAGCAGAAGGACGGGCAGGCCAGGAGGCCTGCCCGTCCTTCTGCAGATCCGGAAGGATCCGATCAGTTCTGCTTCGTCCAGCTGTAGGCATTCCAGGTGATGCCGGTCTGCGTCGGGTTCAGTTCCACGCCCTCGAGCTTCGAGGAGTAGCCCGCGATGTTCGGGTTGGCGTAGAGGACCACGTTGTACTGCGTCTCGGCGAGGCGCTGCTCGAGCTCGGCCTTCAGCGGGACGACCTTCTCCGTGTCCGTGTTGGTCACGATCTCGCTCCAGATGCGGTCGACCTCTTCGTCGGCGTAGCCACCGAAGTTCTGCTCACCGCCGGAGACGTAGATCGATTCGCCGGAGGCGACGAGGCCGGAACCGGCCCACCCGAAGACGACCGCGTCCCACGCGCCGGGCTGCGAGAGCTTGGCGCTCCACTCGGCCTCGGGCTGCGGGGTGATCTCGAAGCCGGCCTTGTCACAGGAGTCCTTGACGAGGGCGACCTGGTCGGCGCGCAGCTGGCTCGTCGACGCGAACATCATCGAGACCTTGACGGGCTCGGTCTTGCCTGCCTCGGCGAGCAGTGCCTTGGCAGCCTCGATGTCGGCGACGCCGTCGCTCTTGGCCGCGGGAGCGCCCTCGAGGACGGTCTCGTAGTCGGCCTGCGCCGGCTGGTACTCGTGCAGGTTGAGGACGGAGCCCTCGGGATCGACCGGGGTCACGAACTTGTCCACCATGTCGGCGGTGGGGATGCACTTGGCGAAGGCCTGGCGGACCTTGAGATCCTCGAACACGGCGCCGGGGCGCTGGTCGAGATCGACGTGCGAGAAGGTCAGCGACTGCCCGGTGTCGACGGTGACCGTCTCACCGATCTGCTCGAGGGCGGTCTTGGTGTCGACGGTCGGGCTGGAGGGCTCGATGATGTCGACGTCGCCGTTCTGCAGCGCCTGGACGGCTTCCTCGTCGACGATGGTCTTGAAGACGATCGTGTCGGTCTTGCCGGCACGCTCCTCGCCCCAGTACTGGTCGTTCTTGACGAGCGTGAGGGTGCCGTTGGTCGCGTTGTCCAGCGTGTAGGGGCCGGACGAGGGGAGGAGCGCCGTGTCCGGCAGCGTCGGGAGGTCGGCTTCGTAGTTCCAGCCGGTGTTCCAGAACTCGGCGACCGGGCCGAGGGCCGCGCGGTCGTCGGCCTGGATGGCCTCGATGAGCTCCGCGCCGTCGCCCTCCGCGGACAGACCGGCCTGCTCGGCGGCGATGTGTGCCGGCATGAGTGCGCCCGACATGACGGACTCCCAGTCGGCGTAGGGCTCGGTGTAGACGACCTCGAACTCCTTGGCGCCGGGCTCGCCCTCGGGCATCTCCATCTGGCCGAAGCCGTTGGTGGAGGACGCGAGGAAGAGATCCGCTTCCTCGCCGGTCTCCGCATCGGTCGTGCCGCTCGGGTGCGTGCCCGAGAAGGCGGCCCACTGCAGGAGCACGTCGTCGAAGTCGATCGCCGTGCCGTCCGACCAGACAGCATCCTCGTTGATGGTGTACTTGACGGTCAGCGGGTCGTCGCTCGTCTTCTCGTAGGTGCCGAACTCCTCGTTCTTCTCGAGGTTGCCGTCGGCGTTGAACGCGACCCAGGAGCTCGTGGTCAGGTTGTTCACGTACGTGTTGTAGACCGCGTTGGTGGCGGCCGTCCCGTCGTTGTAACCGGTCGGGGCCTGGCTGATCGCGATGTTGATCGTCGTGGCCAGGTTCTCCGCGGCACCTTCCGATGCCGGGGTCTCTGCGGTGCCGCCCGCGGATCCGCAGGCGCTCAGGGTGAGCGCTCCGATGGACAGTGCGGCGAGCGTCAGGGTGCGCTTATTACGCATTCGTTAGTCCTTACTGTGCTGGGCGCGAGGGACGCGAGAAAGTCCTCCGAGGCGGATTGTCGCCGTGACGGCAATCACACTCGGACAGCATAACCATGGAAAGTTGCCTTCGGACACTCAGTGAGCCATTGATAACCCATTCGTTACCTCGTGGAAATACGGGGTCCCGGGGCAACAGAAAAGCCCCGGAAACGGCGTGTCTCCGGGGCTCCAGGTCCTGCGTCTGCCTTACTCTGGCGCGGGCACGTCCAGCCACTGGAACCAGCCGCGGTGGAGGACGAGCCAGGCCATCAGGCCGTAGCCGGCCTGGCCGGGACCTCCCCCGTTCGCTGCCAGGTCGTGGCGCCACTGCTCGTGGGCGAGCAGTGGGGTGAAGGTGTCGACGAACACGTGCTTGCGGCGCGTCGTGACGTCACCGAATGCGGCCGAGAGGTCCGCGAGGCGACGGTTGCGCTCCGCGTCGAGGCCGGGGGGCGGCCCGACGACGAGGACCTTGACGCTCATCTGCGACGCACCGTCGAGGATATTGGCGAGGTTGAGGCGGCTCCTCGCCGTGGACAGGTCGAGGTCGAGGTCGCGGTCCGACAGTCCGATGACGAGGCGGTTCTCGAATCCGTCCCCGAAACGCCGTCCCACCTCCTGCAGCCAGCGGTTGGCGAGGGCTTCGGTCCCCTCACCCGGGGCCGCGAGGCTGTAGGCCTCGACCGAGGCGTTGTCCGGCCGGGTCCGGGCCATCACGCGGCCGAGCCAGCCCAGCGCCCGAGGATCACCGAGCCCCGCGAGGAGTTCGTCGCCCACTGCTGCTAGCCGGATTCTGCGTCGTTCCACTGGTCCCTCGGTGTGCTGGTCGTCGGTGCTGGTCGGTGCTGCTCGGTGCTGCTCGGGTGCTGCTCAGGGCCGTACCGGGCCGCCGGGGAACCCGCGCGAGCCATCGACCCGTCCTTAAAGACGTCAGGTGGGGCCTGAGCCCCACCTGACATCATACTGATGGCCTTACTACTGGCGGCCGAAAGCCCTCTTGATGAGGAGTTCCTGCTCCACCGCGTGGTTCTTCGCGGATCCGGTCGCGGTCGAGGCCGAGGCCGGACGCGAGGCCAGGCGCACGGGTCGGTCCAGTTCCTGCGGCAGGTTGAGCCCGATGAACGGCCACGGCCCCTGGTTCGCCGGTTCGTCCTGTGCCCAGACGATCTCCGCGTTCGGGTAGGTGGCCAGTGCTTCGCGGATCTCGTCGAGCGGCAGCGGGTACAGCTGCTCCACACGCACGATCGCCGTCCTGCTGTCGTCGAGCTTCTGGCGTGAGGACAGCAGGTCGTAGTAGAGCCGTCCGGAGACCAGGATCACGCGCTCGACGTCGTTGCCCGGCGTCTCCAGCGTGTCGGGGATCACGGGACGGAAGGTCCCCTGTGTGAAGTCCTCCACCGAGCTCGCGGCCGCCTTCAGGCGCAGCAGCTGCTTCGGGGTGAAGATCACGAGCGGCTTCCGCGGGCGGTGGTACGCATGCCGACGCAGCAGGTGGAAGTGCGACGCCGCCGAGCTCGGGTTGGCGACGACCATGTTCTCCTCGGCGCACATCTGCAGGAAGCGCTCGATGCGTGCGGAGGAGTGGTCGGGGCCCTGGCCCTCGTAGCCGTGCGGCAGCATGAGCACGAGGGAGGAACGCTGTCCCCACTTCTGCTCGGCGGAGCTGAGGAACTCGTCGATCACGATCTGGGCGCCGTTGACGAAGTCACCGAACTGCGCTTCCCAGATCACCAGGGCGTCGGGGCGCTCCACCGAGTACCCGTACTCGAAGCCCATGGCGGCGTATTCGCTCAGCAGGGAGTCGTAGATCCAGAACTTCGCCTGGTCCTCGCTCAGGTCGTCGAGGGGGAGCCACTCGTGGCCCGTCGCGCGGTCGTGGAAGACCGCGTGCCGCTGCACGAAGGTGCCACGGCGCGAGTCCTGGCCGGCGAGGCGCACGGGGACGCCCTCCATGAGGAGCGAACCGAAGGCGGCGATCTCGCCGAAGCCCCAGTCGATCCCGCCCTCGCGGGACATCTGCTCGCGCTTGTCCAGCAGGGCCTTCAGCTTCGGGTGCACCGTGAAGCCCTCGGGGATCGCGGTGTGCGCCGCGCCGATGTGGGCCAGGGTCTCCGTGCTGATCGCCGTCTGCGGTGCCTCGGCCTCGCCGCCGTCCGCCTGCTGGGCGTAAGGGCGCTCGATGTCGGAGACCGCCTGCGGGTCCTTCGTGACGATCGGGATCGGGGAGGTCTGTGCGGCGTGCGTCTCCGCGAAGACGCGCTCGAGCCGCTCCTGGTAGTCGCGCAGGGCCTGCTCGGCCTCCTCCTGCGTGATGTCGCCGCGGCCGATCAGGGCCTCGGTGTACAGCTTGCGGACCGAGCGCTTCGCCTCGATCAGGTTGTACATCATGGGCTGCGTCATCGAGGGATCGTCACCCTCGTTGTGCCCGCGACGGCGGTAGCAGACCATGTCGATGACGACGTCCTTGTTGAACCGCTGACGGAACTGGTACGCCAGCTGGGCCACACGGACCACGGCCTCGGGGTCGTCGCCGTTCACGTGGAACACCGGGGCCTGGACCATCTTCGCGACGTCGGTGGAGTACACCGACGAGCGCGACGACGTCGGGCTGGTGGTGAAGCCGACCTGGTTGTTCACGATGACGTGGATGGTGCCGCCGGTGCGGTACCCGCGCAGCTGCGACAGGTTCAGGGTCTCGGCCACCACGCCCTGGCCCGCGAAGGCCGCGTCGCCGTGGATGAGGATCGGCAGGACCGGGAAGGTCTCGCCCTGGTCGAGGAGGTCCTGCTTGGCGCGGACGATGCCCTCGAGCACCGGGTCCACCGCCTCCAGGTGGGACGGGTTCGCGGCGAGGTAGACCTTCGTCTCGTTGCCGGCGTCGGAGGTGAACGTGCCCTCGGTGCCGAGGTGGTACTTCACGTCGCCCGAGCCCTGGACGGAGCGGGGGTCCTGCGTGCCCTCGAACTCGCGGAACACCTGGGCGTAGGTCTTGCCCGCGATGTTCGTCAGCACGTTCAGGCGTCCACGGTGGGCCATGCCGATCGCGACCTCGTCGAGGCCGTCGTCCGCCGCACCGGAGATCACTGCGTCGAGCAGCGGGATCAGGGATTCGCCACCCTCGAGGGAGAAGCGCTTCTGGCCGACGAACTTCGTCTGCAGGAACGTCTCGAAGGCCTCGGCGGAGTTCAGCTTGTGCAGGATGCGCAGCTGCTCCTCCCGGCTCGGCTTGGAGTAGGGGTGCTCCAGCTCGTCCTGGAACCACTGCCGCTCGGCCGGGTCCTGCAGGTGCATGTACTCGATGCCCGTGGTGCGGCAGTACGCGTCGCGGAGGACGCCGAGCATGTCGCGGAACTTGAGCATCGGCTGGCCGCCGAAGCCGCCCGTCGGCCACTCGCGGTCCAGGTCCCACAGCGTGAGGCCGTGGGTCCGGATGTCGAGGTCGGCGTGCTTGCGCTGGACGTACTCGAGCGGATTGGTGTCCGCCATGAGGTGGCCGCGCACGCGGTAGGCGTGGATGAGCTGCTGGATCCGGGCGACCTTGTTGATCTGGTCCATCGGATCGACCTGGATGTCGGCGCTCCACCGCACGGGCTCGTAGGGGATGCGCAGCGACTCGAAGATCTCGTCGTAGAAGCCCTGCTCGCCCAGCAGCAGCTGGTGGATGATCCTCAGGAACTCGCCACTGCCCGCGCCCTGGATGACGCGGTGGTCATAGGTCGAGGTCAGGGTGATGGTCTTGCTGATCGCGTGCTTCGCGAGGGTCTTCTCGCTCGAGCCCTGGAACTCCGCCGGGTACTCGAGGGCGCCGGCACCGATGATGCAGGCCTGGCCCTTGGACAGGCGGGGGACCGAGTGGACCGTGCCGATGCCGCCGGGGTTGGTGAGGGACACCGTGGTGCCTGCGTAGTCGTCGGCGCCGAGCTTCCCGGCACGGGCCTTCTTCACGAGCTCCTCGTAGGCGTGCCAGAACTCCGAGAAGTTCATGGTCTCGGCCTTCTTGATGTTCGGCACCACGAGCGAGCGCGTCCCGTCGGGCTTCGGCATGTCGATCGCCAGGCCGAAGTTCACGTGGGCGGGCTGCACCGCGGAGGGCTTGCCGTCGATGACGTCGTAGTAGACGTTCTGCGACGGGAACTGGGCGAGGGCCCGGATGATCGCGTAGCCGATGATGTGGGTGAAGGACACCTTCCCGCCACGGGCACGCGCCAGGTTGCTGTTGATGACCACGCGGTTGTCGATGAGGAGCTTCGCCGGGATCGCTCGAACGCTGGTCGCGGTGGGGACGCTCAGGCTGGCTTCCATGTTGGTGGAGATCGCCTTGGCCGGTCCGCGCAGCACGCTGACCCTGTTCTCCTCCATGTCGGCGTTGCGGTCCGAGGCCGGCAGCTGTGCCGGGATGGGCTTGGTCCCCGGCTTCTCCTCCCGCGACGTCTCCGGCTTCTTCGCCGGTTCGTTGGGGACGGGCGGCTTCCCGCTCTGCTGGGTGCTGGCGGGCGACTCCCCGGAGGCCTTGGGTGCGGGAGCCTCGGCCTGCACGACCGGGAGTTCCTTGGTGGGGGGATTGGAGGCCGCGGGTGCCGCGGCTGCCGGGGGAGTGCTTCCGTTCGAGGGGCGGGACTCCGGGGTGGTGGCCGCCGGGGCGGCTGCGGGGTCCTCGGGCCTGTCGGCCGCCGTCCGGCCGTTCTCCGCCGACGATCCCTCCGCGTCGAAGGAGTCGAACAGGTCCCACCACTTCTTGTCGACCGAGTGGCGATCCTTCTGGAACTGCTCGTAGAGCTCGTCAACAAGCCACTCGTTCCCGCCGAATTCTTCAGGTAGACGGTGGCTGGTTTGTTCTGGCACTTGGTATACGCCTCTTCCGTAAGTTGCCCTGAGCGCGGTGCGGTCGGCGAGATCGGCGGAAAGCCGTGTCTGGACCCTGTCCAAGTGTAGTGACAGGAGTAACGAACAAGCCAATCAGGCGTGTCCTGCCGAGCTGCGCCGTGCGATACTGCGGGCCCGCACGCACTAGACTCTTTGCGGCCCTCGAACCGGCCGTCGATCCAGGGAGAACCATGCGCTTCATCAATCCGCCCACCACGGACCTCACCTACTCGGACGTGTTCCTCGTCCCCTCCGCCTCGGAGGTCCTCTCCCGCTTCGACGTCGACCTGTCCTCCGACGACGGCACCGGCACCACGATCCCGCTCGTCGTCGCGAACATGACGGCGGTGACAGGGCGGCGCATGGTCGAGACCATGGCGCGGCGCGGCGGCATCGGCGTCCTTCCGCAGGACGTCCCGGTCGAGGTCATCGCGGAGGTCACGTCGTGGGTCAAGGACCGCCATCCGGTCTTCGAGACGCCGTTGAAGCTGCAGCCGGGCAACACCGTGATCGACGCGCTGCACCTCATGCACAAGCGCGCGCACGGCGCGGTGCTCGTGATCGACGACGGCGGCGCGTGCGTCGGGGTGGTCAACGCCTCGGACTGCGAGGAGGTGGACCGCTTCGCCTCGCTCGAATCCGTCATGCGGCCGGCTCCGGCCGCCCTCGAGGCGTCGTTGTTCGACGAGGACCCCGCCGCCGCACTGCAGAAGGCCTTCGAGGACCTCGACGGAGCCCGCGTGCCGCTCGCGCCCGTGGTGCGCGACGGCGTGCTCCAGGGCGTCATCACCCGGACCGGCGCGCTGCGCTCCACGATCTACGACCCCGCGCTCGACGCCTCGGGCAGGCTGCGCGTCGCAGCGGCCGTCGGCATCAACGGGGACGTCGAGGCGAAGGCCGCCGCCCTGCTCGACGCCGGTGTCGACGTGCTCGTCGTCGATACGGCCCACGGCCACCAGCGCAAGATGCTGGACGCGCTCGCCCTCGTACGCGGCCTCGACCCGAAGGTCCCCATCGTCGCGGGCAACGTGGTTAGCGCCGAGGGCGTCCGCGACCTCGTCGCCGCGGGTGCCTCCATCATCAAGGTGGGTGTCGGCCCGGGCGCCATGTGCACGACGCGCATGATGACCGCCGTCGGGCGTCCGCAGTTCTCCGCCGTCCACGAGTGCGCGCAGGCGGCCGCCGAACTCGGCGCCCATGTCTGGGCCGACGGCGGCGTCCGGTACCCGCGGGACGTGGCCCTCGCCCTGGCCGCCGGTGCGAGCCAGGTCATGATCGGATCCTGGTTCGCGGGCACCTACGAGAGCCCCGGCGACCTGCAGACCGACAGCAACGGCCGCCGGTACAAGGAGAGCTTCGGCATGGCGTCCGCCCGTGCGGTGCAGAACCGGACGCGGCGCGACGACGTCTTCGCGCGTGCCAGGAAGGGACTGTTCGAGGAGGGCATCTCGACCTCGAAGATGTACCTCGATCCGGCCCGTCCGGGTGTGGAGGACCTCCTTGACATGATCACGGCGGGCGTCCGCAGTTCGATGACCTACGCGGGTGCCGCATCGCTGGCCGAGTTCCGGGAGCGGGCGCTCGTCGGGGTGCAGTCGGCAGCAGGGTACGAGGAGGGGCGGCCGCTCCAGCAGAGCTGGTAGGTCCGTCCGGCCGTGCGGCCCTGCACCGTCGGAGGAATTCCCGTGCGGCGGACGGCGACCAGCCGATAGACTGGTCTCCTTATGGACAGTCCTTCTAGGGGCCGGCTCGACGCCGGCGCACCCTCTCCTCTTGCCCATCCCCTGCCCGAGCCCGGTCTCCCGCGTCCTGTCGACGCCGGCCCCGACCAGGACGCGGAGACCCTCCCGTCCGACGCGGCGGACCCCCTCAGACGCGGACCGCTCCGTCCCCGTCCCGGTGCCACCGGGGAGGGGATGTAGCGGTGGAATGGATCTACCTGGCCGCAGGCCTCCTCCTCGTCGTCGGGACCGGATTCTTCGTGGCCGTCGAGTTCGCACTCGTCGCCCTCGACCAGACCTACGTGCAGCGGGCCGTCGATGACGGCGACACGAAGGCCGAACCGCTGCTCCGGTGCCTGAAGTCACTGTCCACCCAGCTCTCGAGCTGCCAGCTGGGCATCACCCTGACGACCCTGCTCACCGGCTATGTCATGGAACCGTCCGTCGGGCGGCTGCTCGAGGCGCCGCTGGGCTCCCTCGGGCTGTCGGAGGCGCTGGTCGCCTCGACGTCCCTCATCATCGCGATGATCCTGGCGACCCTGCTGTCCATGCTCATCGGAGAGCTCGTTCCCAAGAACCTCTCCATCGCGCTGCCCTTCAACGTGGGCAAGGCCCTCGCCCGGCCCCAGCTCCTGTTCACGGCCGTGTTCAAGCCGGCCATCATCGTGCTCAACGGCTTCTCCAACCGGGTCCTCAACGTCTTCGGGCTCGAGGCGAAGGAGGAGATCTCGGGCGCCAGGACACCGTCGGAGCTCTCCTCCCTGGTGCGCCGCTCCGCGGAGATGGGCACGCTCGACCAGGGGACGGCGAACTTCCTCGCCCGGACCTTCAGTTTCTCGGAGCGCACCGCGGCCGACGTCATGACCCCCCGGATCCGCATGGAGGTCATCGACTCGGACCAGACCGTCGCCGACGTCGTCGAGGCCGCGCGCCGCACCGGCTACTCCCGCTTCCCCCTGATCGGGGATTCCGCCGACGACATCCGCGGAGTGGTCCACGTGAAGAAGGCCGTGGCCGTGCCGCGCCACAAGCGTGCGGAGCTGCCCGCTGGCACCATCATGACCGACGTCCTGCGCGTGCCCGAGACCGTGCACCTCGATTCGCTGCTGAGCGAGCTCCGTGACGCGAACCTGCAGCTCGCCGTCGTACTCGACGAGTACGGGGGCACGGCCGGCGTCGCGACGCTCGAGGACCTGGTGGAGGAGATCGTCGGCGAGGTCAAGGACGAGCACGACAAGCTCAAGCCCGGCGTGCTGCAGAGTGCCGCGGGGGACTGGTTCTTCCCGGGCCTCATGCGGCCCGACGAGCTCACGATACAGATCCCGGGACTCGTGGTGCCGGACGAGGCGGGCTACGAGACGGTCGCCGGTTTCATCATGGCCGAGCTGGGCCGCGTGGCGGCGCCGGGCGACCGCGTGGAGGTGCCGGCCGGCACCCTCACCGTGGAGCGCATGGACGGACGTCGGATCGACCGCGTCCAGTTCGTGCCCGCCCCCGCGGCCTCGCAGGAGCCCGGGGGCGCGGCGGACGACGCCGTCGTGCCCGAGCACCAGGCGGTCCCGCAGGGCAAGCACGGTGTGCCGGAGGTCCGTCCCGCCCTGGCCGGCAGTACGGCCGTACGGAAGGATGATCGATGAGTGACTGGGTAGGAATCGTCTGGCTCGTCGTCCTCCTGATGGGCAACGCCTTCTTCGTGGCGTCCGAGTTCGCCATCATGTCCGCGCGGCGCAGCCAGATCGAGCCCCTGGCCGACGAGGGCTCGAAACGCGCACGGACCACGATCTGGGCCATGGAGCACGTGTCGCTCATGCTCGCCTGCTCGCAGCTGGGCATCACGGTCTGCTCGCTCCTGATCCTGCAGGTCGCGGAGCCTGCGATCCACCATCTCTTCGTGGTGCCGTTCGAGGCCCTGGGGGTTCCGGAGGGCCTCGCCGACGGCGTCGCCTTCGCGCTGGCCCTGGTCCTGGTCACCTTCCTTCATGTGACGTTCGGCGAGATGGTGCCGAAGAACATCTCGGTCTCCGTCGCCGACAAGGCCGCACTCCTCCTGGCGCCGCCGCTCGTGATGATCGCGCGGGTCGTCAACCCCGTGATCTCGTCGCTCAACTGGGCGGCCAACCACATCCTCCGGGCCCTGAGGGTCGAGCCGAAGGACGAGGTCTCCTCGACCTACACGCTGGAGGAGGTGCAGTCGATCGTCGAGGAGTCGACCAAGAGCGGCCTCGTGGACGACGAGTCCGGCCTGATCACGGGAGCTCTCGAGTTCTCGGGCCAGACGGCCGAGACCACCATGGTGCCCCTCGGCGAGCTCGTGACCGTCCGCACCGACGCCACCCCGGAGGACTTCGAACGTGCCGTCGGGCGCACCGGGTTCTCGCGCTTCGTCCTCGTGGACGAGAACGGCAACCTCACGGGCTACATGCACCTGAAGGACATCATGTCGATGCCGCAGGCGATGTACCGGCGGCCGATCACGGAGAACAAGGTGCGGACGCTCGCGAACCTGTCGCTGGGCGACGAGATCGAGGACGCACTGACGGTCATGCAGCGCACCGGGTCGCACCTGGCGCGCGTCCTGGGTCCCGACGGCTCCACCCGCGGCGTCCTCTTCCTCGAGGACGTGATCGAACAGCTGGTCGGCGAGATCCGGGACGCCACCCAGAACCAGGGCGCCCGCCGCACCGGCGAGGGGATCGGCGGCACGGAGACTCCGGTCCGCTGACGATCACGGGAATGCGAACCGTTCGCGTTTCGGTTATGCTCGAATCGCTAACGTAAACAGTTCTCATTAGTTTGATCGAGGTCCCGATGCCCGTCTCCCGCCGTCTCGCCGTGCCCGCCCTCCTGGCGGCCTCCGCCCTCGCCCTCGGAGCCTGCGGGGACGGGGCCGCAGCGGGTGCGTCCGGCGATGCCGGTGCGGGGGAGCAGCTCAGCATCGTCACCTCCACCAACGTCTACGGCGACATCGCCGCCACGATCGGCGGGGACGACGTCGCCGTGACGTCGATCGTCGACAGCCTCAGCCAGGACCCGCACTCCTACGAGGCGACCGTGCAGGACAAGCTGTCGGTGTCGGAGGCCGATCTCGTGATCGAGAACGGCGGGGGATACGACACCTTCCTCGGGCGGCTCGCCGGGGAGACCGGGGTGGAGGCGGTCCTCGATGCCGTCGAGCTCTCCGGACTCGACGAGGGTGCCGCGGAGGAACACGCCGACGAGGGCGAGCACGCCGGGGAGGAAGGGCACGGGCACGGGGGCTTCAACGAACATGTCTGGTACGACCTGCCCGCCATGGCGAAGCTCGCCGACGCCGTCGCCGTCGAGCTCGGCACGCTGGACGAGGCCAACGCGGACGCGTACCGCGACCGGGCCGACGCCTTCATCACGGAACTGCAGTCCGTCCAGGACCGGCTGGCAGCCCTCGCAGCGGAGGGACCCGGCGGCGTCGTGGCCGTGACGGAGCCGGTGCCGGCGTACCTCCTCGAAGCCGCGGGCCTCGAGGACGGGACGCCGGAGGAGTTCGGCGAGGCGATCGAGGAGGAGACCGACGTGCCCGTGGCGGTCCTCGAGGAGATGAAGACGCTCGTCTCCGGCGGCACGCTCGCCTTCCTTGCCTACAATGGCCAGACGGAGGGGGCGCAGACCGAAGCCGTCCGCGCCGCTGCCGACGAGGCGGGACTCCCTGTCCTCGACTTCACCGAGACGCTGCCCGACGGCGAGGACTACATTTCCTGGATGACGGCTAACACCGATAGCATCGAGGCCGCCCTCCGATCCTGAGGACCACCGCGACCACAGGGTCGGGCCTCCGCCGGTTCGACCCGGTACTCCACCCCCGACAGACTGGAAGCCGCCCCGCATGACCCCGACGACCTCCCGGCCGGCACGCTCCCCGCACGGGGCGGCGGGCAGGCCGGCGATCAGCCTGCGCGGCGCCGCCCTCTCCTTCGGCAGCCGCACGCTGTGGGAGGACCTCGACCTCGACGTGATGCCGGGCGAGTTCTTCGCCGTGCTCGGCCCCAACGGATCGGGGAAGACCAGCTTCCTGAAGGTGCTCCTTGGACTGCAGCCACTCGACTCCGGAACGGCGACCATCGACGGCCGGCCGATCGCCCGCGGCAGCAGGACCCTGGGCTACATCCCGCAGCAGAAGTCCTTCCCGCCCGAGACCCCGCTCCGGGCCCGCGACCTCGTGGGACTCGGCATCGATGGCCATCGGTGGGGAGTGCGGATGCGGAGCCGGAGCCACCGCGACCTGGTCGACGGCCTCCTGCGCGACGTGGGTGCGTCGTCCTACGCGGATGCGCCCGTCGGGCTCCTCTCGGGCGGTGAGCAGCAGCGGCTGCGGGCGGCCCAGGCGCTCGCCACCGATCCGCGCGTGCTTTTGTGCGACGAGCCCCTGCTGTCGCTCGACCTGAACCACCAGCAGGCGGTGAGCTCGCTCATCAACCGGCAGTGCCACGAGAGGCACAGCGCCGTGGTGTTCGTGACCCACGAGATCAACCCGATCATCGACTACGTGGACCGCGTGCTCTACCTCGCGGACGGCAGGTTCCGCGTCGGTTCGCCCGCGGAGGTCATGACGAGCGAGGTCCTGTCGGACCTTTACGACAGCCCGGTCGAGGTCCTGCACAGCAACGGCCGGATCGTCGTCGTCGGACTGCCGGACGCGACCACGCACCACCACGAGGGCATGTAGGCATGGACGTCCAGGACATCCTCGAGGCCGTCTTCACCTTCGACAACTACGCGCAGCTGCTGCCGCTCGTCCGCAACTCCCTGATCGCCGGAGCGGTGCTGGGCGTGCTGGGCGGGCTCATCGGTACGTTCGTCATGATGCGGGACCTCGCGTTCGCGGTCCACGGCATCGCTGAGCTCTCCTTCGCCGGGGCCGCCTTCGCGCTCCTCGTCGGTGCGAACGTCGTCGCCGGTTCCCTCGTCGGATCGGTGCTCGCCGCCCTCGTCCTCGGGCTGATGGGCATCCGTGCGCGCGACAGGAACTCCATCATCGGCGTCGTCATGCCCTTCGGGCTCGGCCTGGGTATCCTCTTCCTCGCCCTGTACGAGGGGCGCGCGGCCAACAAGTTCGGCCTGCTCACAGGCCAGATCGTCTCGGTCGACGACGTGCAGCTGAACCTGCTCCTGGGGTGCGCCGTCGTGGTCATCGTCGCGCTGATCGCCATCTGGCGGCCGTTGACCTTCGCCAGCGCCGACGCCGATCTCGCAGAGGCCCGCGGCGTACCCGTGCGGGGACTGTCGATCCTCTTCATGGTGCTGCTGGGCGTCTCGGTGGCCCTGTCCATCCAGGTCGTCGGCGCGCTCCTGGTCCTCGCCCTGCTCATCACGCCTGCCGCCGCGGCCCTGAAGGTCACCTCGGCACCGGGGCTCGTCGTGCTCCTCAGCGTGGTCTTCGCCTGCACCTCCGTGGTGGGAGGGATCCTGCTCGCGCTCGGAGGGCGGATCCCGATCAGCCCCTACGTGACGACGATATCCTTCGCGATCTACCTGGCGTGCCGCCTGATCGGGTCGCGACGCACCGCCCGCAGGTCGCGGAGAGCAGTCGTGTCGTCCGGGAGAGTCCGAGCTGCGGGAGATGTGCGGCAGGGAGCCTGAGCTAGGGCTCCTGGGTCCGGTCCGGCTGGCTGACGGCGTCCGCGATCGCCTGCTCCATGCTGCGCAGGAAGCGGGTGACGGTCTCGGTCTCCTCGCTGGTCAGGGAGTCCGCCGCGGCCAGGACACCCCGCTTCTCGATGTCGAAGGCCGTCCGGAAATCGTCGGTCGCCTTGTCGCCGGGCTCGAGGAGGACGGCGCGACGGTCCACGGGATGACGTCGCCTGCGGATGAAGCCGGCCCGCTCGAGCCGGTCGATCACAAGGGTGGTCGACGCGCTCGAGATGCCGAGGGCGAGGGCGAGGTCCTTGGGGCTGGCGCCCTGGTCCCGCTGCCATACGCCGAGCAGGTGGCGGAGCGCTCCGAGGTCCGTCTCGTTGATGTTGAGCCGTTGGCTCAGGCGGCGGCGAAGGCCGCTCTCCACCGTCCGGTAGGCCCTCAGGGCATTGAGGACGTCGACACCCGTCGCGGCCTGCCCGGTCCCGCCCTCGTCGGACGGGGGATACCAGTAGCCCGCTCCCTGCCGTGCCTCCGAAGGTTTCATGCCTACATCTTAGACCAACTAGTAGTCAATCTATCTAGGTAAGCCGGGACATTTCCGCGACGGCGCTCAGGCCTGGTGGGCGGCCGGGGTGGGGGAGGGGAACTCGAGGGTCGTCATGGCGACACCCAGGGCGGCGAGGAACCGCGCGATGGTGCGGCATTCCTCGGGTGAGAGGCCGCCGGCGATCGCCATCATCCGCTCGTGCAGGATGCCCATGGTCGAGCGGACCTCGTCATCGGTCGCGGCCGTCGGCCAGATCTCGATCACACGGCCGTCCGTCGGGCTCCGCCGCCGTTCGGCGTGACCGCTCTTCTCGAGGCGGTCGACCAGGACGGTCGTGGCCGCGGTGGAGATCTCGAGCTCGCGTGCCAGCGCGGCCGCGCTGAGCGGATGCCCGGACCGGCCCGCGTGCAGCATGAGGCGCAGCGCCGTCATGTCCGTCTTGCCGAGGTGCATGGAATCGCGGCTCCGGCCCCGCATGAAGCCCTCCGCGTTCCGGTAGCGCCGCACGGCGTCGACGAGTTCATCGACCTGGCCGGCGCGGTCGCTCGGGGAGCCGGCGGGCGTCGGGTCCGCCTCGGACGGGGTGGAGCTGTCGGAAGACATCACCCCTCCAGCGTAATCGACGGCACCGACGCCGTCAGGGCCTCCGGGACGGGAGCGGGGCTCCTTGTCGGGGGCGAGCCCGCGGGGCTGCGCCTCCGAGGTCAGGATCGTCGTGCCGCCGTGCAGTCGGGGCACAGCCCGTGGATCTCGACGGTGTGCGCCGCGTCGGTGAAGCCGTGCTCCGCGGCGATGCGCGCGGCCCACTGCTCCACGGCCGGCGCCTCGATCTCGACGGCCTTCCCGCAGTTCCTGCACAGCAGGTGGTGGTGGTGGTGCTCGACGGCGCAGCGCCGGTAGACGGCCTCGTTGTCACCGTTGCGCAGGACGTCCACCAGGCCGTCCTCGGCCATGGACTGGAGGATGCGGTAGGTCGTCGCGAGCGAGACGGACTCGCCGCGGTCGTGCAGCAGCCGGTGGAGTTCCTGCGTGCTCACGAAGTCGTCCAGCTGGTCGAGCGCAGCGCCGACGGCGACCCGCTGCCGCGTGACGCGCTGTTCGGACCCCTTCCGCGCCGGTGTCTCCTGCTGGGCGGTGGGTCCTGCCGGTGGAACTGCCTCGGATGTCGTTTCAGGCGTCATGTCATACCCTTTCCGCGGGCACTCGGAGGCCCTGGACCAGAGTCAAGATTATCAGCGCCGCCGCCGGTAGTCTGGGCGCATGCTGATGACCAAGTTCTCCCATTCCTGCGTCCGGCTCGAACAGGACGGCTCCGTGCTCGTGATCGATCCGGGGACGTTCTCCGAGATCGAGGAGGCCCTCGCAGGTGCCTCGGCCGTCCTGGTCACGCACGAGCATCCGGACCACATCGACGTGGACCGGGTGGTCGCGGTGCTGTCGGCCGACCCCTCGGTGGAGCTCTGGGCGCCACAGGGTGTCGCGACCGCCGTCACCGAGGGCCTGGGTGACGCCGCGGGGAACCGGATCCACGCCGTGGCGGGGGGCGAGGAGTTCTCGGTAGCGGGCTTCGGCGTGCGGACCTTCGGCGGCCAGCACGCGCTGATCCATCCCCTGATCCCGGTCATCGCCAACGTCGGATTCCTGGTGGGAGCGGTCTACCATCCGGGGGACGCCTTCATCGTCCCGGACGGCGTGGACGTCGGCACGCTCCTCGTCCCCGTGCACGCGCCCTGGTCGAAGCTGGCCGAGGTGGTCGACTTCGTGGCGTCGGTCCGTGCGCCCCGCGCCTTCCAGATCCACGACGCCCTCCTGAACGAGACCGGTCTCGGCATGGTGGAGGGCCACGTGACGCGCCTCGGTTCGCGCTACGGCACGTCCTTCCGCCACCTCGCGGTCCGCGAGACCGTCGAGGTCTGACGCGTCAGGCGACGGATCCCGTCGCCGGCCACCTGCCCGACGAGAAGAAGCCCTCGAGGATGCCCAGCGCAGGCGTGGGGTCCAGGCCCTGCCGGGCGAGCCATGCGTCGTCGTCGTACGTGGCGGCGTAGCGGCTCCCCGAGTCGCACATCAGCGAGACGATGCTGCCCGTGCGGCCGTCGGCGATGAGGTCGGCAACGAGCTGCCAGACACCCCACAGGTTCGTGCCGGTGGACGGCCCGGCATGCAGGCCCGTCAGGGTGCGCAGGTGCCGGGCGGCCGCGACGGACGCCGCGTCCGGGACACGGATCATGGTGTCGATCACGGACGGCACGAAGCTCGGCTCGGGGCGCGGCCGGCCGATCCCCTCGATGCGGGACGGCCGCCCCACGGGTTGCGACCCGGGCTCCGCCCACGCGGGATAGAACGCGGAGTTCTCCGGGTCGACGACGGCGAGGCGGGTGGGGTAGCGGTGGTACCTGAGGTGGCGCCCGATCGTCGCGCTCGTACCACCGGTCCCCGCGCCGACGACGATCCACTCCGGCAACGGATGGGCTTCGAGTGCGAGCTGACCGAAGATCGCTTCGGCGATGTTGTTGTTCCCCCGCCAGTCCGTGGCCCGCTCGGCGAAGGTGAACTGGTCCATGTAGTGGCCGCCGGTCTCCTGCGCGACGGCCTCTGCCGCGGCGTAGACCTCGGAGGCGTGCTCCACGAAGCGGCACGTCCCGCCGTACTGCTCGATCAGCGCGATCTTCTCCGGGCTCGTGGTGCCCGTCATGACCGCGATGAAGGGCAGGCCGAGGAGCTGGGCGAAATAGGCTTCGGACACCGCGGTCGAACCGCTCGAGGCCTCGACGATCGTCGTCCCCTCGGTGATCCAGCCGTTGACGAGGCCGAACAGGAACAGGGACCGGGCGAGCCGGTGCTTGAGGCTGCCGGTGCGGTGGGTCGATTCGTCCTTGAGGTAGACCTGCACGCCCCAGTGCGCGGGGAGGGGAACGGCGAAGAGGTGGGTGTCGGCCGAGCGGTTGGCGTCCGCCTCGATGCGCTGCACGGCGTCGTCGGACCAGACTCTGGCGGCGGCGGGGAACCTGGACATCCGGCCAGCCTACAAGCTGTCGCGGGTCCACGACGGGCGCTGCCGGGAAGGTCCTTGGTGTCGGGACCGCCGTGTGGTGGACTGGCGTCCATCAGGACCGGGCGTGGCCACCACCGCGATCCGGTCACCCGTCCCGACAGGAGATCTCGATGAAGACTCTGATGGATGTGCAGGAACTGCAGGACCGGATGACCTCCGGCGCGCAGACCCTCCTGCTCGATGTGCGCTGGGCCCTGGGTGACCCCCATGGCCACGAGCACTACCGCGCGGCCCACATACCCGGCGCCGTGTACGTGGACATGGAGACGCAGCTGTGCGCGCCCGGCGGGCCCGGTCTCGGCCGCCATCCGCTGCCCGCCGCCGACACCCTGCAGGAGGCGGCCCGCCAGTGGGGGCTCAACGACGGTGACACGGTGGTCGCCTACGACGAGTCGGGCAATCTGGCGGCGGCGCGCCTCTGGTGGCTCCTGAGGGACGCCGGCTTTCCCTCGGTCTGCCTGCTCGACGGCGGCCTGACGGCATGGCGCGCAGCCGGATTCGACGTGGAGGGCGGGGAGGAGCGGCACTGCGTCGGCTCCGTCCGGCTGTCCGCGGGCCATATGCCCGTGGTCTCGATCCCCGACCTGCTCGAACCGGCGGACCGCGGCCTGCTCCTGGATGCACGCGCCGGGGAACGTTACCGTGGCGAGTCGGAGCCCGTGGATCCGCAGGCCGGCCACATCCCGGGGGCCGTCAGTGCGCCCACGGCGGACAACCTCCGTGACGACCGGCGCTTCCGCCCGGCCGAGGAACTGCGGCGGCGCTTCGGTGCGCTCGGCGCGGACCGCGGACGTGTCGCGGTGTACTGCGGCTCGGGCATCACCGCAGCCCACGAGATCGCGGCCCTCGACATCGCAGGCATCGACGCCTCGCTGTTCCCTGGCTCCTGGTCGCAGTGGTCGACGACGGCAGGGCTTCCCGTCGCGACGGGCGCCTGATCCCCGCGATGCGCCGGCGGCCGGCCCCGGGGGGGGGGGGGGGGGGACGCCCCAGGAGATGGAGGGGTGGCGTGATACGAACACA
>NZ_JBTNDU010000024.1:0-35629 GCF_054510835.1 Arthrobacter sp. TmT3-37
GACAGTGATAACGCTCGTCGGGACCATCGCCATGCTGTGGGTCGGTGGCCACATCATGCTGCAGGGGGCCTACGATCTGGGCTGGCACGCGCCCTATGACCTGGTCCACGTCCTCGAGCACCCCTTCGCCGGAGTCCCCGTAGCGGGCGGCTTCCTGGCCTGGCTCGTCAACACCCTGTGCTCGGCCGTCCTCGGACTCGCCTGGGGCCTTCTCGTCATGGCGATCGTGCACCCGCTCATGAAGGCGTTGCCGTTCGGGAAGAAGGGCGGGCACGAAGAGGGCGACATCCGTGCCGCAGTCGCCGGCCACCATGCGGCGGGACGCGACGGCGGCCCCGCCGCCTGACCGGGCCGTTAGGTGGATCTACATATTTGCTGTGAAGTGAGTGGATCTGTTTTCAAATGAAAGCGGCCCGAGTATGTGCATGTTCAAAGATCAGCTGAGGAGAACGGAGAAAATGAATATCAGACACAGGTCCGCACCTTCGGCAATCGATACGTTGTGGGCTTGGCGCGGCGAGACTCCGGCATGAGCGAATCGACTGCCGCTCAGCGGGGTACTGCAACCACCCGATATGGGCGATCTCGTGCGCGGCTATCCAGGCGGACAAAGCTCGTTCTCTTAGCCATCCTTCTGGCACTCGCAGTTATCGCTGCAGGGTTTCTGTCCATGACGAACACGGAACCGGTAAGTAGTAAGGATGTGGGGTTCAACGTTGAGCAGAATGGCTTCGCATCCGTTGATTTCGAGGTAATCAAGGATCCGGGAGCGACTGCGCAATGTGCCATTCAGGCGTTGAGCGAGAATTACGCGGTCGTGGGCTGGAAGATTGTCGACATCAGCCCGAACACAGTAGATGTGGGTGCTGATCAGGGGCGTTCCACTGCCCATCGGGTGCAGCTGCGGGTAGACTCGCCGGCGGTAAGCGGTGGAGTCAATTCATGTTGGTTGGTAGAGGATTCTTGACCAGCTGTTGTGGGTCATGACGTTGGTGACACGCGGGTGATGTAAGCGTAAGAAAGGGGTAGATCCCCGATCGCAGGATGGAAGTACCTCTACAAACATCCGTACGAAGGACCTACCCCTCATGACCCACTCTAACGCCCCATTAACACCCGGCGGAAGACGACGCCTGGTCGAACGCTGCCAGCACTGCCCGGTCGCCCACGTCGCGGCGGAGGCCGGGTGGCTCGTCACACGCTCTCGAAATGGGCGCACCGGTACGAGGGCGGGTGCTGAAGGTTTCATTGACTCGCGGCATAACGTCACCACAGTCGAACCCGTCGCTTACCGACGTTCATTTGTGGCTTGTGTACCCGTTCGGGGAATAACGATGCCGCAGAAAAATCATTCGCGCGTGAGGGCCATTGTCTCGGCAATCAGCAGCGAGGCTCACCGCACGTCTCTACCGCCAAGTTCAAGCCATATCGTCAGCGGCGGGGGTTGTCCCGGAAGCGGTTGAGCAGCGACTGTGGAAAGAGGCGGGCTTTAAGACGGGCTGACCAAGAGCTGCGGTGACGGAGCGCCCGCGTGACTGCATCGACGTCCGCCCAGTGGGGGGCCGCCATTGGGCGCACGAATATAACCGGTGGCTGGGCTCCGGTGCTTTCTCCTGTCCTGCTTTCCGGACCGTAATCGGAGTATTCTTCGTGCTCATAGGCCGTCCTCAGCCGTGCGAGGGACGTCGCCGGTTCTGCTGCCAGGGCGGCGTCGCGGGCGAGGCGGCCGGCGAAGGTGCGCGGCGTGTCCGTGGGCTGGAGCGGGTAGCCGTAGTCGCCGGCGATCTCCGTCGTCTCGGCCCACGCCGCGGTCGCCGCGCCGTCCGTGCCCGCGGAGACATCGGTTCCGGCCACGGCCCGTCGGCGCGACCGCGTCCTGGCCGTGCGGGCGAGGAACGGCAGGAATGCGAGCAGTGCGATGCCCGTGACGGCGAGCAGGCCGTCGACGGGCCGCGCCTCGTCGGAGGGCCCGTTCGCCCCGGCATCGTCGGCCGCGTCCGACCCCTCCGCCGTCGATCCTGACTGCCCGGTCACGTCGGGAAGGCCACCGGGATTGAGCGAGTCGGTGTCGTCGGCGCGGGGCCCCACCGGCGCGAACGCCTGCTGGGCGTAGGTGGGAACGACGCCGCGCGACGGGGTCGGTTCGAACTGGACCCATCCCACGCCCTCGAAGTACAGCTCCGGCCACGCGTGGGCATTGCGGGAGTCGACGACGAATTCGCGCAGCTCCGTTCCCTCGGGGCCCTCCTCCGTGTTGCCCGTGGGGCTGCCCGGTGTGTAGCCGATGGCGACGCGGCTGGGGATCCCCGCCGCGCGGGCCATGACGGCCATCGTCCCCGCGTAATGCACGCAGTACCCGGACTTCGACTCGAGGAACCGGGCCATCACGTCCAGGCCGCTGCCGTCGTACCCGCCGTCCACGGGTGCCTCCACCGAGTAGGTGAAGTCGGGCCCGCGCAGGAAGTTCTGGATCGCCATGGCCTTGTCGTAGGGATTCACGAACTCGCCGGCGATCTCCTCGGCCGTGGTGCGCACGATGTCCGGGGTGTCGTCCGGCAGCTGCGTGAAGATCTCCGGGACGGCGTCGGGGTCCGAGGGCCGGATGGCGCCGAGCCCGTCGCGCGTCAGCTCCGCCGAGCGGCTCTCCACGAGGTACCGCTGGCGCGCCGTCGAGCCTCCGTCCGTGGCGAGGATGGACAGGTTGGCCGGATCCCAGGCCCAGGTCCCCCGGACGTTCGAGACGCCCACCGGCGAATAGGGTGCCAGGAGCCAGGGGCTCGCGTAACTCTGCGTGGTGACGCGGGTGAAGACGGTCTGTGCCTCCGGTGGGATGACGGGCGCGCCCAGTTCATCCCCGATCTCGGTGACGCCCTGTTCGCGGTCCCCGTTCCGCTGTTCGGGCTCCCACCGCCTGCCGCTGAAGTCCTCGAGGGTGACCGCGCGGAGGTACAGGGGGGTGTCCGAATTGGTCGAGTAGGCGATCCGTCCGAAGCCCGTGGGATTGCGGAGGTCGTTGCCGAGCGTCACGGCGGGATTCAGTCCGGTGGCGGTGCCCCACACGTTCAGGCGCGCTCCCTGGGGGAAGGCGCCGGAGTTGAAGCCGGGGACGAACAGCGGCAGGACCACGGTCACGGCGAGGGCCGCCGCGCCGATGATCATGCTCCGGCCCGCGAAGCCCGAGGACGCCCGTGCGCCGCCCGATGCGAGCCGGTTCTTGCGCCACTGCGCCACCGCGAGGAGCAGCAGGTAGGCCACGACGGTGGCGAGAAAGGCGAACATCCCGACGCCGTTCGGCTTCACGATGGCCGGCGCGACCATGACGGTGAGGAGCCCCAGGCCGCTCGCGGCCGGCATGCGCATCGTCACCGCGAAGAGATCCACGATGATGGCGATGAGCCCCAGGGCTGCGCACGTGATGAGGAAGATCCCGGGGCCGGGCAGCACCGGAGCCACCTGGGAGACGACCGTCTCCTCGGCCTGGGCGAGGAGGCGCTGGAGCTGCAGCGAGGTGCCCGGCCCCGGCACGACGCCGAGGATGCTCTGCCGCGGGAAGAACTGGGCCGTGAGGGTGCCGACGAGCGCGAGCACACCCGCGAGGGGTGCCAGCACGGCGTTCAGGCGGAGTGCCCGCGTCAACGCCATCGCCAGCAGCACGGGGACGAGTGTGCGGACCACGGGCAGGAGCCACGTCCAGGGTTCCAGGACGCCGTCGAGGCTGGTGGCCGCGGCGAGCACGGCGAGGAGGGAAGCGCCCGTGACGGCCCAGTGCCAGGGATCGGCGGCGGGGGCCGGCGGGGTCGGCGTAGGGGGCACCGGCGCGGGGGCGGGGGTCGGCCGGGAGAGTGTCGAGGTCATGCCGGTCCCCTAATGGTGGAACCGCGGCCGGAGCGGGGTTGCTCCAGCGGGCCGGCTGCGGCGAAAGAGCGGTCCTGATGAAGGGTGTCCGGCAAGTACTGTGCGCTTGAAGGTCCGATCGGTAGCGACGACGGCTCCGACTATGACATCGTCCTCGTGCCCGTTGTCAGCAGGTAGGCGTACCCAGTGTCCTCGTATCATTCCAAGCATCGCGGTGTGCGGCCATCGCTCAGAGAGCTGGCTATTCAAGAAGACCATGATGACCCCGATCTTGCAGAAGAAGGGTAAGAAGCGGATGCGGTTACCCCTTCGGGTAACCAATCATCCTCTGGTTTGGTCGCGAGCGGGGAGACATGAACGCAACCCGGGTTCACAGCGGGAAGTTCCGTCAATCGCATCCGCGATCACGTGTCCGCCGTGTCCAGTTTTCTCGTGTACCCGTGTGAAGGGGAGTTGCTGCAGGCTCATCGTCGAGATTCATGCTGCTCCCGTTGTCTCAGGAGATCTGGCGCTAGCCGTTCTTCGTCGGAAGGTCGGCAGGGAAACTAGCTCCCCCGCCGAGCTCGTTCAGGGTTCTGATCAGCTCGAACGGTTCTGTTCAGGCTGGAAACGGGTGTCATTGAGAGTTCGGCTAAGTACTTGCGGCCGACGGGAAGAGAAGAGCCAGTAGGGTGTCTTGTCCTCCTCATCCGATACTTCAACGCGGACCACTCCGTCGATCCACCCGCGGATGCAGAGATAGGCCAAGCCATGCAAGCGAGTACCCCGTTGTGCTGTGGCATTCTCACCGACGAAACCTTGGGCCCGGCCTAGATACTGTCGTTCGATAGTTGCTCGTCCCACACGTACTTCTGCAGGTGTCACGCGGATCGTGGGCGTGGAGGTGAGGAGCGCGAAAATCAGGACAACCAGCGTCAAGATGGACGCGACGACGCCGATCAGCATGTCGATGGGCGCGAAGATGACGGCAGGAACGAAAGCTAGGCCTACTGTGAGAACCCAAATCCAGAAGCTCGGGTAGAGGCGCTCCTCGTACAGGACTTCGCCCTCCTGCCCTACAGATTTTGTGTGTTGTGGGGTGAGGCCGGGTATTTCGTGTGGCTGATACATGAGCGTCTTCCGGTCTGTGTGGTGGATGGCGGTGCCTGGCGCCTTGGAGCGTGTGCGGCGAGGCTTGGTGAGGATAATTCCGATGATGAACAGCAGGGCGGCGGCGGGGTAGCCGGTCGCTGCGTCCCACAGGGCGGACATGTGGGGTTGGCGTTGTGGCGAAGTCGTGAGGAAGTGCGCGACGCCGGTCAGAAGCCCGAGTGTCATCAGGATCGGCCCGACGAATCGTCGGGCTCTCGTAGCAATTAATGTCTTGGCGGTCATATGTGCTGCGGTGTGTCAGGTGATGGCAAGGGCTTTTTCTGCTCGTCGCTGCGTGAGGTGATACCCCAGCGGGCTGACAGTGCTTGCTCGAGTTTGGTGGCCTCGTTGCGCAGGCTCGGGTCTTCTCCTCGGGCGAGAAGCCCGTACTCGAGGGTGGTGCCTCCCTCTGGTGTTGCACCTGCTTTGATCCATACGCGCCGGCGCGCGGTGATGAGCGAGAGGATGAGCCCGGTCAGGGCGAGGGTGGAGAAAATCAGGGCACCGATTTTGCCCGGATCGTAGGTGATGTCGAGGGCGACGAAGCGTTTCAGGCTGTCGAACGTGATGGACCCTCGGCCGTCAGGCAGTTCGTAGGTTTGCCCTGGCTCAAGCACGATGCCGCCTGCGGCCAGGTCCCGTCCGTTGAGTTGCGTCAGGTCCGTGGTGTCCAGCTGGTACACGGACCGCGGTGTTCCATCGTCCAGGCCGAGATCACCGTAGTAGGAGTTGAGGTTCAGTCGGGGGTTAAAGGGATCCGGGTCGGAGCCGAAGGCCAGACCTTCGCTGTTCACGACGGCGGTCGGCAGGAAGAAGCCGACGAATCCGAGTTGATCAGGATTCGCGTCGGGCGCCTTAATGACGATCGTCGAGGTGTACGCCGTATCCGTGGGCTGGGATGGGACGGGGCCGGAAAAGGCGATGTTTCCTTCCCCATCGCGGACCTCGACGACGGGAGCGTATCCGTTCCCGACGAGATACACGTTGGTGCCACCGATGCCGATAGGGGCGTTGACCTTCAGGACCCGGTCCTCAGCGGGCTGGTCGGGGCTTTCCTGCACGGTCATCCGCGCGGTGAAGTCCAGGGGCTGACCGTAGGTGGCTTGTTCGTCCCGGTTGAAACGGACCTCGAAGTCGTTCAGGGTCAGCGCGAAGGGGGTGAGGGTGTCGGGGTTGAAGTTGGTGCCGGGGGAGAAGGAGTCGTAACCGATGAGGGCGTTGGTGAACCCTTCCCCTTCGACGATGAGTTTCTGTCCCCGGTAGCCGAACATGCCGCCGATAGCGACGGATACCAGCACGCCGATCAGAGCGGTGTGGAACAGCAGGTTCCCTGCTTCCTTCATGAAACCCCGCTCGGCGCCGACGGAGGGGGTGGCCGTATCTGCGTCGCGGATGTCGACCCGGTACCGGAGCTTCCGCAGGATCGCCGCGGCGTCTTTGACCGCCGTGGCCGGGTCGGGGCCGGGCGTTCCCGCGCCGTCACCGTTCAGGACGATGGTGCCGTGTTGGGGGAGTCGCGCGAACCGGCGGGGGGTGCGCGGGGGTGCTGATCGCAGTGCCTTGAGGTGGGCTTTGGTGCGGGGGAGGACGCATCCGACGAGGGACGTGAAAAGCAGGAGGTAGATCGCCGAGAACCAGACCGAGGAGAAGACGTCGAACATCTGCAGGCGGTCAAGCCAACGCCCTGTGTCGGGGTTGTCCTTCAGGTACTGGGTGACGACGGCAGGATTGGCTCGGCGTTGTGGGAACAGGGATCCGGGGACGGCGGCCACGGCCAGCAGCAGCAGCAACTGCAGGGCTGTCCTCATGCTGGTGAGCTGCCGCCATACCCAGCGAAGCATTTCACCGGCGCTCAGACTGGACACCGAAATATCGGGTGTCTGATCCGGCCTCGAATCGAGGCCTTGGTCAGGTGCCTGGCCGGGAGCGTCCTCTGCTGTCTGACCGGGTGTCTGCCTGGGTGTCTGACCGGATGAGGGGTTAGCTGGCATCGTCGGTTCCTGCCGTCGTGGACGGGTTAGGCGGTGCAGCGGGGCCATCTTCGGCGAGTGCGTCTGCGATCAGGGTCTTGAGGGTACTTTCGTCGGCGACGCCGAGGATGCGGGCGCTGACGCGCCCCTGCCGGTCCAGGACCAGGGTTGTGGGCACGGCCTGCGGCGGCACATAACTCGTCAGGCTCAGAAGCAGCTTCCCGTCGCGGTCTACGAAGCTGGGATAGGTGATGCCGAAGTTCCGTTCGAACGCCTCAGCCGTGGACTTTTCGTCGCGGACGTTGATGCCGTAGAACCTGACGCCCTCGGGTGCGAAGGAGGAGCTCAACGTCTGCAGCATGGGCGCTTCGACCCGGCAGGGGGCGCAGGCCGCGTACCAGACGTTCAGGACGACGACGTCGCCCACCCATTGGCTGGAGTCGACGGTCGTTCCGTCGTAGAGCTCGCCCATAACGTCCACGGGTTCGCTCCGGGTGCCGGGAGCGTATTCGGCGACCGACCCGTCGCCGGCGATGTAGTTCTTGTTGTCGCCGGCGTTGGCCTGCTCGGCAAGGGAGTTGTTCTGCGCCGAGCATCCGGTGATGAGCAGTGTCGCCGTCGCTAGCAAAGCTACGAGTGTTGACGCGCGGGAGCGGGGGCGCGAACTACCGGGCGCCATTGAATCCTGTCGGGGCGCACAGGGCGCGGGCGGAGTTCCTGGTGCGTGGAGCTGATGTGGGTTGGTGGGGGTGGGGGCACTCATGAGGCGATCTCTTCTCGATCGTGGTGTGCACGGGGGAGGGGTGCGTTCAGGGGAAGCATCAGACGGGGGTGAGGAACGTTCCTGCGAGGTTCTGGAGCTGGTAGATCCACAGCATCCAGACGCCGGTGACCATGAGAACTCCGACCAGAACGAGCAGGGCACCGCCGATGAGGTTGAAAACGCGGATGTGGCGGCGTACGAAGGACAGGGCGGTAGTGACCCACTGCACTCCCAGCGCGACGAGGATGAACGGTACGCCCAAGCCCAGGCAGTAGACGAATCCCAGGAGCGCCCCACGCCACGCGGTGCCGGTGGTGGTGCTCAGAGCCAGGACAGCGCTGAGGGTGGGGCCCATGCAGGGAGTCCAGCCCAGACCGAAGACCACACCGAGCAGGGGTGCACCGGCGACGCCGGTGCGCGGCCGCCATGACATTTTCGCGGTCCGCTGCAGGAACGGAAGCCGGCCGACCAGTGCCAGTCCCATCACAATGACGAACACGCCGAGGACCCGGATGAGTGGGTCCTGCCAGCGTAGAAGCCAGGAACCGATGACACCGAACGCGGCGCCGTAGAGGGTGAACACGAGGGCGAAGCCGAGGATGAACAGGGCGACACCGGTCAGCAGGCGGCGCCGGTTGTCCGGGCGGCCGGGTTCCGCTAGTCCGGAGACATAGCCGAGGTAGCCCGGGATGAGCGGCAGGATGCAAGGGGAGAGGAAGGACACGAACCCTGCAATCATCGCCAAGGGTATTGCGGCCAGCAGCGCCCCGGACTGGACACTGTCCGCGAAGTATTCACCGATGCTCATCAGTGATGTACCAGCCGGGCCGCGATGGTTGCCGGGCAGGCAAGGGTTCGAGGGTGATGCAGGGAAGTCATGGGTGGGGTCCTTGGAAACACGACAGCACACAGCAAGAGAGCGTGAGGCCGCCGCGAAAAGTAGGCAGGGCTCGTCCGGCAGTCATTGAACCTGGCGAAGGAGCGGGGCGGACACGGGAGAGGCGCTGAATCCTAGATACGGCTGATCGACAGTTGCAGCAGGCAGACGCCGTTTGAGTGCAGAAGGGGCGGTACGGACGGGCATAACTCCTGCGTCCTGTTACGGCCGGGCAGGAAGACCATCGTGCGCAGACAGTAGAGGCCTATGAGACCGGCAACGACGAGCACCATCGAACACAAAGCGGTCGCTACCAGGTGCCCATCAGGACAGGCGGCAGCACACACATCTTCCAGGAGGGCGTGCTGACTGAAGTCCGGCCCTATAAAGGGGGACGGGGTCTGGTAAAGGACCTCAGCAGGCATCAGGGCTGCGGGGGAAGCGGCTGCCTGTTGCATGATCGTCGTCACAGAGGCGGGCTGTCCGGTTCCACCGCTGCTGTTCGAGAGCGCCGTCCCGGCCCACACGTGCAGGATGGTGATACCCAGCAGGAGAACGAGAACCCGCAGGTGCCACCGGGCTGGCGAGGGAACGGCAGAGGAATTCAAGAGCATCATCTGATGCATGACTCTCCCAACACTCCTGCTGCATCGTTTGTTCTCAACGGCCTGGCCCTACCTCATTCTACCGGCGGACAGTAACGGCCCTGATCCGATGGGCGTCCCTCGAGTACCGCGGCCAGGGCCCACAGCCGATCTCGGTAGAGCCGCACGGGTACATCCGCTCATCAAACCGACCCTCCTCGCCGATTCAGCCATTCATGTATAGTACAGCGAGTGCTGACTGATAAACCACGCCTTGATGTGATGAACCGTCTGGGGCGGGCGATGGCCGATCCGACCCGGTCCCGCCTCCTCATGACCCTGCTCGACCATCCCGCCTATCCGGCGGACCTCGCCCGCGAGCTGGAGCTCACCCGGTCAAATGTCTCCAATCACCTTGCGTGCCTTCGGGACTGCGGCATCGTCATCGCACGCGCCGAGGGCCGGCACACGCGCTACCAGATAGCTGATCCACACCTGGCTAAGATCCTGACGTCGCTGGTTGAGGTAAGCCTCGCGGTCAATGAAGGAGCACCGTGCCTGGAGGCCGGATGCTCTCTGCCCGGTTGCCAGGATTCGGTGGTCACTGCGTGATTCCGCCCTCGATCCTCCCAGCCATGGGCCTGTTCTTTCTCACCACCATCGATGACACCATCGTCCTCGCCCTGTTCTTCGCGCGCGGAACGGGACAATGAGGAACCACTGCCCGCGTCCTCGGCGGACAGTACCTTTTTCACAGCGCCTCGGACGGCAACAGGAGGAAACCGTGATGAGTGAAGACGAGCCTGCTGCCTCCGCTGCATCCAGAGCACGCAAGAGAACCCGGGTTTGGATGCTGGTCGGGTCTCTGATCCTGGTAGGTGTTGACCTCGCCGTGAAGGCAATCGTCGAACTGCAGCTGCGTGAGGGCCAGACCATCGAGGGCGGACTCGTGGACCTGCGGCTGCACTTCAACCCGGGTGTCGCGTTCAGCTTCGGGGCCGATCTGCCGCCGATTGTCATCCTCCTCGGCACTGGGGCGATCATCGTAGGACTGGCGTGGTTCCTCCTGGCGTCAGCCCCGACGCTGGGCCGCCTGGGCCAAGTAGGAGGGTTTCTGCTTCTTGGCGGGGCACTGGGCAATTTGCTCGATCGGCTGGCCGACGGTGGTGTGGCCGATTACCTGCACGTCTCCTGGTTCTCCACCTTCAACCTTGCTGATGTCTTCGTCTCGATCGGTGTCGGGCTGCTAATCCTGGGAACCTTGGTGGGCCCCCGCGGCCGCACCCCCGAGTCGCATGACTTCTAACTTCCCTGCCACACGTTCTAAATCTCCGTGTCAGTCTCCGCGTCAGTCACTGACGCCAGCATCGAGAGCCATTCGGGTTGGGGTTTACCGGAGCCTGAGGCAGGTGGGGGGACCCATAGACGTCAACATAAGTTGACATAACCTACGTTATCGGCGATTAATAGAGCAGTGTCAAAGCGCGGGAATCATCAGGACATGACGACAGCAAAATAGTAGAGAATAACAACTAGTCCGACCACGCTCCGGGCCGCGAGTAAGAGCAGCCCCTCCGGCTGCGGTTATTTTCGCCCGGTAAGCAGTGTGCCTTGAATCGCCGTCCGGGGCACGGGGCCATAGTCCCTGGAATCGACCGACACGCCGCGGTTGTCGCCCAAGACGAAAACATAACCTGTAGGCACCGTCTGGGGCCCCAAGTAGGTTGCATCGATGCGACTGCGATCGATGAAGGGCTCTGAAATGGGAATGTCGTCGACATAGAGTTCCCCGTCTCGGATGGCGACGGTCTGCCCCTCTCCCGCGACGACCCTTTTAATGGTTGCGTGGCCGTCCAAGGGGCTAGTGAAGGCGATCACCACACCATTGGGGAACGTGTCCAAAGCGGCCGCAGGCTTGTACAGGAGCACGACCGCACCCGACGAGATAGTTGGTTCCATACTGTCGGAGGAAACGGTGAAAGGTTCCATCACCCACGCACGGACAGCAAGAACCACCAGGACAGGAACCAACGCCACGACCAGATAGCGGGTCCACTCCCCTGACAACGACTGCACCTTCAACCGCGTCCGCCACCGCCGGCCGCCGCCTGATGGTGTGGTCCTCAACCTACCTCGTCGTCCCACACAGCTCGGGCCGCCGTCATCGGATCGTTGGGGTCCAGATCGCCCTCCAACCGGCCCACCCGGAACTGGGCCATCATGTCGTGGTCCTCATGGGGCAGGTTGTGGCAATGCATCATGTATAGCCCCTGTTCGGGGGTGAACTTCATCAGGAGTCGGACGGTCTCGCCTTCGCCCACGTACACCACGACCTTCGGACCGCGTTCATAGGAGAAGGCTGCCCTTCCATTGCGGCTGAGGACCTGGAAGTCGACGAGGTGGATGTGCAAGGGGTGGAACCAGCCGCCCGAACTGTTCTCGATCTCCCAGATCTCGACCGAGTTGTGCGCGGGATCGGCGATGATCTTCTTGTAGCCGCTGGTGATTACGTCCTGCCAACTGTCATCGTTGATCGTCCACATATTGGTGCTGTCATTGCGCTTGACCCGGAACCTGCGGGTCTTCACGGACTGCCCGGCCGTTAGCGACATCGCTTCGCTACCGGTCAGGGTTGTCGGGATCCGGTTCCACGTCGGGTCCGTGGTATCCACCGGCTCGTCCGTCACGTCGAACGCCATGATCTTGTTGGTGAAGTCGTAGTCCACATTGTTGTTGTTCGAGAGGTTCCGCAGTTCGATCCGCTGCCCCGTGGCGTACTTCCGAAAGTCGATCAGGACCTCGTACCGCTCCGCACCGGCATGTCGGTAGTTCGCCACGCTCTGCGCTGTCGGCATCAGACCGCCATCGGTACCGACCACCACCAAGGGCGCCCCCGTGCTGAGCGTCGGCCGCAGCGACCGGGAGATCGAAGCGTTCAGGATCCTGAAACGGTACACACGCTTCTGCACCTTCATCACGGGCCAGGGCTTCCCGTTCACCAGGATCACGTCCCCCCAGAGGCCCGAGTGGCTGTTGTCGTCATAGCCTAGAGACCCGTCCTCGGCGAACATCGCATCACTGATGGTCAGGGCGACGTCATAACGGCCCTGCGGCAACAGCTGGCGCTCGAGCGGATCGTGCATGTGGTACTGCCCGACGAGACCGAAATACACGTTCAGGGCCGTGAAATGCACACCGTGATCGTGGTACCAGAGCGTGCGCGCCGGCTGGAAATTGGGGTACCGATAATCCTTATAGAACCCGGGGCGGGTGATGTCGCTGGCATACCCGTCGTACTGCGGCAGCGACGCGGACCCGTGCAGGTGGGTCGAGGTAGTCAGGGGGTGCCCGTCGAACGGATGCTGTGCCGGCAGCTGGTTACGCATCCGCACGACTGCTTTCGTGCCCTTGTCCAGGCTGATGGTCGGGCCCGGGAACAACCCGTTGTATCCGAGGATGGGGGTAGTCAGTCGCGGCAGGATCTGGGCGGTGGCCGCCTTTTCCGTCAGCTTGTAGTAGTTGACGGGCAACCCGTCGGCCGGGTCGATGCCGGTGGAGGATGGTTGGAGCATCGGGGCCTGGACGAACGGGGCCTGGAACGGCCGCGGCATCTGGCTGGAATCGAGCCGGCTCGCCGACTTCGCCTCCACCGACCCCGCCGGCAACGTTGCAGCCCCTGCGCCAAGAACTCCGAGCCCTCCGAACAGGAGAACATTACGGCGTGAAGTTGACATTGCAGGTCTCCCTTGGTTAGTACCCCGACCATCCCGCACCCAGGTTGGAGATTCCCTGCACCCGATCCCGCTCATCCTTGAACGACCCCTAGAAACATCCATGCAAACCCCAAGAAAACAACACCCCGCACCCCGGGGATGACCGCGCTTGTCAGCCCGTGGTGTCCCACGCCCCAGGAGCCGGCCCCGTGCTTGTCACCCTCGGTGGTGTCCCGGCCCAAGGGACAATTTGCCCCCATCGGGCACTTCCAGCGTCAAGTCGATGGCCTTGTCCGGGAGCTCGAAGACGAGCACCGCATCGATAGTTTCCCCCTGGCGCGCCTGGGCGGGAGCAGGAGCGGACCAGACCGCTTTCCACGTCTCGCCGCCGAGGGCTGAGACGGCGTACTCTGCCGGGTCGAAGGACAGGCCGCTTACCTCCATCGCCGTCAGCTCCAGCAGGATGCGGACCCGGTGGAGCTCGTCACCGGGGGGACTGGCAAAGGCGGTGGAAGGTTGGGGAGGCATCCACCCGTCGGTTTCGGTTGGTATGACTCCCTGGATGCGTGCAAGCCCACCCTCGACGCTGGCAGAGCCGCCCAGAGAAGTAGGGGGTGTCCTGGGCGCGGCCATCAGGACGTTCATGACCACGGCGCCGACAAGGGCGAGCAAGAGCAATGGAATCAGGAACCTCAGGCGCCTGCGTGAGGCCCTCGGACCTTTTTTTGATGCCGCGGGTCTCGTTGGTGCTGTCGTTGCCATGTGGGCTACTGTCGCGCGGCCTGCTAGGGAATCCCTAGGGAATTCCTAGGGACCTGCGAACACCAGCGCCACCATCCTGCACTGACTCCGAAGATGTGGCGTTGATGAGCCGAGCTGCCCTACCCGGTCCCAGCATCCTGTGATGCCGCGGGGCGCCGATCACCGTGACCCCATGGGCACGGTGGCACCATAACCATCTGGCAGCCCTCGTACCTCTTGTGCATTGAGCGGTTTCAGTCCTTTGTAGCGTCCCTTGCCTCTATGCGGCCGATGCCTGGCAGGAAGCGTCCGACTCTCGCGGTGTAGTCGTCATAGGCGCCCTGATGGATGCGGTTCAGGTAGGGCTCTTCGACGAACCGGACCTGGATCTCCACCGCAAGGAACAGGCAGGCCAGAGCCGCTGCGCCGACCGGTGTGGGGACCATGAGCATGATTCCGGTCATCGCTGCGAGCATGGCGGAGAACACGGGGTTGCGGACTACGGCGAACAGGCCGGTCGTGACCAGGTCAGTGTGCTCGGTGGTGTCGACGCCGATGCGCCAGGAAGCGCCCATCCCAGTCTGGGCAGCCAGTGTGCCGACAAACCCGATGATAGTGACCTCAGTCCCGATCCAGGGAAGGCCGGGCAGTTGAGGCGGGACGACGAGGTCGGCGAGGGCCAGGGCGGGGCCGGCAGCACCGAGCACGATGGCTGCAATGAAGAGAACGCCACCCCACCATTCGATGGACCCGGGCATCCCGCTGATGCCGCGGAAGCCCGTGGACCCGGTTTTCCGCCAGTGCATCCAGGACCGTACCCCGAAGGCGGTGATGACACCGACCGTATAGAGACCCAGGGCGAGAAGCGATGCTGTCTGCGTTGACACGATCAGCCTCAATTCCATCGAACACGAGGGTTAGCACGATCCTAGATAGGCGCCGGGACACTCATAGGATCCTTAGGTGAAGACGTGGAGGAAGCGGAAGAACACCGAGGCCGCGACGGCGATGTAGGTCAGGACGATGATCGGTCCGATCCAGGCTGCGAGCCCGCGGGTGAGAGCAGCGGGTGCCGGGATGACACCTTGGGCCATGTTCCGGACGGTGGTGAGGATGAACAGTGGGATCATGGCTGCCCACACGATCATGCAGTAGAGGCAGAGGATGTAGATGTCGAACAGGGCCTGGCTCCACAGCCAGGTCGCAAACACCGCACCGAGTGTGACACCTACCTGCAAGCCCGCCCAGTACCAGCGGGTGAAGCGGGCGCTGGCAAGCAAGGCCATGCCGGTGGTGATGATGATGGTGAAGCCGACGAGACCGATGAAGGGGTTCGGGAAGCCGAAGAGTTCAGATTGCCAGGTGTCCATAACCTGCCCGCAGGACACCCACGGGTTGATGTCGCAACTGGTGACATGGTCCGGGTTCCGGTACAGCTCGAGCTTTTCGAGGATCAGGATCCCCGCGGCAACCCATCCGATGACACCAGTGACCACGAGCATGACACCGAAGGGAATCCTGCGTGCGAACCCGGGCATCGAGGCCACGTCGTCCTGAGCGGGTTCCTGGATCGAGGAAACATCGTCTGCGGTCGGGTGAGACATGGTGGGTGGTCTTTCGCCGGGAATTGTGATCAGTCCGCGATGGCGGTTTCAATGAGACTGCGGAATTCCTCAAGCGTGGACGGCTGGATTTTCTCGCCATCGAGGAAGAAGGTGGGGGTGCCCTCGACGTTCAGCGCCATGCCGTCCGCCTTGTCGACGTCGACCCGCTCCATTGTTGCTGGGTCGGCGATCGCCGCGTCGTAGGCCGCCATGTCCAGGCCGAGGTCTTCGGCGTAACCGCGGAATACCGGTGACCGGTCCTCATCGGCCTCGCCCCACTCGGTCTGTGTCTCATACATGCGGGCGTGCATGTCCTTGAACTTGCCCTGCTGCGCTGCGGCCTCGACGGCGGCGGCCGCGGTTTCTGAGTTCCGGTGCCCGGGCAGCGGGAAGTACCGGGAGACGACGGTCAGGTTCTCCCCGTATTCCTCGGAGAGGTCCTCCACGACCGGATACGCGGCGAGACACGCTTCGCATTCGAAGTCGAGGAACTCGACCAGGACGGCTTTCTCGTCCGGTGCCTGGGACAGGCGGTGGCTGTCCCCGCGCACGACCTCGGCCGTGGTGGCCGTGCCGGCAGCCTGTCCCTCATCCTCGCCAAGAGTGTTGAAAAGGACCACCAAGCCGATGACGAGAGCGACAGCGGCGAGCAGGCCGACCATGACCCGGTTCTGCAGGCTCAGCCCCTTCTTCGCGTCAGGGGTCGTGGGTGGAGCGGGGGCGGGGGTCGGCACGGGGGTGTCTCCTCGTCATGGAACTGCAGGGAACTATGTGGTCGTGCTCATTCCCCGCCGGGTGCAGGGAATTACTGGTGAATCAGGTGGAGCTGGGGTAGGTCGGGGCTTACTGGGGTGTTCTAGTCGTGCGTGCAGCAGGTACAGGACCCCTTCGCGGGCGTCGATGCCGCCTCTGCTACCGGACGTGCCGTGGTTCTTGCCGCGGCATCCGGTCCTGCGGATCGGGCTGTCAGCGTCAAGGGCCCAGCTGCCTCGGGAATGATCACCGCTGCAGCGGTCAAGGTTCCTGAAGTGGTAGAGCGTGTCGGGGTGTCGGGGCTGCAGCACGGGTCCGTGCCGCCGCCGGGCGCACTCTCACAGGTGTCAACGCTCTCATCGGCGTCGAGGTTTCCGAACGATGGTGCGCAGCAGGAGTCGCCCTTCCACGCTTCGCGGCCTTCCTTGATCGCGACGGCGGCGATGACGAGGGCGGCGATCGGGTCGGCCCAGGACCAGCCAAGGGTGCTGTTGAGCAACAGGCCCACCAGCAGGACACCGGACAGGTAGGTGCAGAGCAGGGTCTGCTTCGAGTCGGCCACGGCAGAGCGGGAGCCCAGTTCGCGTCCGGCGCGGCGCTGCGCCCAGGACAGGAACGGCATGACCGCCAAGCTGACCGCGGCAAGGATGATCCCGACCAGGGAATGCTGGGGGTCGGACGCGCCGAGCAGGGTCCGAACGGCATCGAAAGTCACGAACGCTGCGAGCCCAAAGAACGAGAACGCGATCAGGCGCAGCGCGGTCTTCTCGCGGGCTTCCGGGTCCCGGCCGGCGAACTGCCACGCCACGGCCGCGGCGGAAAGGACCTCGACAATCGAGTCCAATCCGAAGCCGATCAGAGCGCTCGAGGATGCGATCGTGCCGGCACTGATCGCGACGACCGCTTCGATCACGTTGTAGGTGATCGTCGCTGCCACGAAAAGCCGAACCCGCCGCGACAGGATGGCCCGCCGCTCCACGGTCGGCGCAGAGCGCGTTGGCTGTACCGATGCGGGTGAGGTGTGGGTGCTCATCAGCAGCAGGCCTTCCCGGTGACGTGATTTGCTGTGGTGGTGCAGCAGCATTCGGCATCAGCGACCGCGACGACGTCCAACAGAGCAGTCAACGCGACGCCCAGCTTCTGATCGGCCAGCTCATATCGGACCCGACGACCTTCAGGAACAGCGACAACCAGCCCGCAGCCCCGCAGGCAGGTCAGATGATTCGACAGGCTCTGCCTGCTCACGCCAGCCAATTCCGCCAAGTCGCTGGGGTATGCCGGGCCCTCCCGCAGGGTCAGGAGAACCTGCGCCCGGGTCGAATCCGATAGGGCGTACCCGAACTTCGCGAGCACGGCTGGCTGCAGTAAGGTCTTCACCCCCCAAATAATACACTGTCATATGTACTGATGAAGGGCGGGGAATGGGGTGCGTCGGTGGCTCCCCTTCTGGTCTGTGCGGCGCCGGTCGCGCAGGCATGCCGCCCTGCTGCGCCGCCCCCTCGGTGCGCCTTGCGCCGACGTGCAGAACCGAAACGGACGGGATTGGACTGGGCTGTGCCGTAGTGCGGGCGGTCCGCACCGCGTTCCGGAACGAAGAGACTGCATCGGCCCAGCAAGGTGGTGACGGTAATGAGTGGCGGTAATGTCAGCAGGGCATGAATGAGTGATGGTGACGGGAAAGGACGGCGGCATGCAGGTGACTGCGGCAGCACGCCTTGTCCGGTCCATCATCGTGACGTCCTGCATGATGTCCCTCGCGCTCGGCGCGCACCTGGTGGGTGGAAGCTCCCTCCCCCCGTGGCCCCTGCTCGTCGGACTGACAATGTTCGCCCTGATGCCCATTGCTTTCCTGGCCGGACGACGGCTCTCTCTTCCCGTCCTGAGCGGCCTGCTCGTGAGCGGGCAGGTCCTTCTGCACCATGTTTTCGAGATGCTCTCCAGCCCGGCAGCCTGCGCACCCCAGGGCGTGCATGGTGCCGGGACGGATCACGCGGCCGTGATGATGCAGTGCCCTCCCGTCGGGTCCACGTCCGAGCATCTTGTCCCGCATCTGGTCGACAGCGGCGCGGCGCCGATCATGGTGATCGGACACCTGCTGGCCGTCCTCGTCATGGTGTGGATCCTCTCCCGCGGTGAGAATGCTTTCTGGTCACTCCTTGCCTGGCTGCGCCCCCTGATCGGATTGCCCTCCCCGGAACCGGTGACTGGGCGGCCACAGCTGCCCGAATACGCCGAACGACCCATCACTCCCCCCGCCCGACGCAATGTGCCTGCCGATGTGCGACGAGGACCTCCGGAAATCATGCCCCGGAAAATGGCGCTCGGCTGATCCTTCGCGCACGCATGTGCTGGATCGGTTGCCTGTGCAACCCCTACAATCCATCCCTGCTCAGCGCCCGCGACCCACCTGTCGCAGAGGCCCACGAAAGGCACACCCCATGCTTGCTGCACACAGCACGCCCCCGCCCATCGGCCCGTCATCCGATGGCACCGCTCCTGCCCACACTGCCCGCACGGCCCGCCGGACTCTCCGCGGTATCGCCGCTTTCGCTGCCACGTCGGGCTTGCTGCTCGCCGGTGCCGGCGCCGCGTCCGCCCATATAAGCGTCGACCCGACCTCGACAACGGAAGGCGGCTACTCCCAGCTGACGTTCAGCGTCCCCAGCGAATCGACCGACACCACTACAAACATGATCGAGGTCGCGCTTCCCACCGACACGCTCTTCACCTCCGTCCGCGTGAAACCCGTCGAGGGATGGACCTCTGAAGTGATTCGGGGCGATCTGCCCGAGCCGGTCGAAGTTGACGGGGCGACGCTGACCGAGGCGCCGCTGACCGTGATCTGGACAGCCACGGACGGGGAGCACCAGCTCAACGCCCAGCAGTACCAGACGTTCTCGCTCTCTGTGGGGACACTGCCCGAGGCTGGCACCACGGTAGAACTTCCCGTCACGCAGTCCTACGCGGATGGGACCGTCCGCGTCTGGGACGAACCGGCCGTCGATGGCGAGGAGGAACCAGAAAACCCGGCTCCCTCTTTCGTCACGACTGCATTCGATGGCACGGACTCCCACGGAGCGGCCAGCACCGAAGCCACCGATAAAGCTGTGGCGGGCATCAGCCAGGTCGGCACCGAACAGGCCTCCACCATGACCGACACCTCGGGCACCACCCTCGGCTGGATCGGCCTGGGCGCCGGCGTCCTGGGGCTCCTCGTTGGCGCGCTGGCATTGGCCCGCACCCGCGGTCGGCGCCAGAACTAACAACGCGAGACACCAGGGTGGGGTGCCGCTCCCACGTCACCCCACCCTGATGTCGCCCGGAAGGAACAGTCATGACAGCACAAGCACACACCACCCCTCTCCACCAGGTCTCCGCCTCCACCTCGACGTCCCCCTCCACCTCTGAAATCCGCTCGACCGCTCAGCGTTCACGGAGGCTTTTCGCACGGATAGCAGCCCTGATGGTGGCCTCGGCCTCGCTGCTGATGGGACCGGTCGGTGCGGCGACCGCGCACGATGAGCTCACCGCCAGTTCCCCCACAGCCGACGCGACCGTTGACGTGGCTCCCACCGAAGTCGTTCTCACCTTCACCAACCCGCCCTCGGGCATCGGAGTGGATATCATCGTCTCCGACAGCACGGGCCTTGCCTGGTCAGAAGGCCCCACCCGGGTTGTGAACAACACGGCAACTCAGGCCCTGAAATCGGGTGCACCGGCCGGTACCTACACAGTGCAATGGAGGGTTGTATCTTCCGACGACCACCCCATTGAAGGGACTTACTCCTTCACGAGCAACACCGCCCAACCAGGAGCTGCAGACAGCGCCGAACCAACGGGTGGGCCAAGCGTTTCAGGCGCAGAGACCGAAGACGGCACGTCCGCGTCACCACAGGCCGCCGACCCTACCGGTTCCTCGGCCGGGCTGCCGGACTTCGTCATCTACCTAGCCATTGGCGGCGTCCTGATCGCAGCCGTCCTGGCGCTGCTCACGCGGCGCCGTCTGAACCAAGGATAGACATTTCACATACCTGATCGCTGGCGCCTGCTCCCGTCCCACCCTTGGTATGGAAGCGGGAAGCAGGCGTCAGAGGCATCTCCCAAACATCCGTATGCAGCACCTCCCCACCCGTATCACTGCCTGAAGGTCACTCCCCCTGTGAATATCGAAATTCTCTTCGCCCAGACCGACCCTGACATGGTGGAGCTCCGACAACGGACCGAACGGTCCCTGGCAGACCTCGCGCCCTACGCCGATATCACCCTCGTGAGTACCGGCGCCCGGAAACGCCCGTCTAGGCCTGTTGCGCAGAACCTGCCCGCACTCCTTATCGACGGCACGATCGTTCCGGCAGATTCCTCACAAGCGCCTGCGTCTGCCGCCCCGGCTGATATGACCAGTTCGCATGTCCACAGCTCGTCCATCCCCGAGCGTCCGATCCCAAGTCAGCAGCAAATCACCGCGCGTCTTGCCCAAGCGCTGCTTACCGCCGGCCCGGGGGCAATCAGGCTGCCTCTGGTGCACCGCAGGGTCGTTGCCATCGCACTGCTGCTCATGCTCGTAGGTGCGCTGTCATCACAGTTGATTGCAGTCGGTCAGGTGCTCACCTTCACCGGACTGCTTTTGTTGCCTGTCGGGTTGGCGACCAATGGCACGCGGTCCCACCGGCAACCACTGATGCTCTTAGCCGCCACAGCCGCGTTCGCCAGCGCGGTCCTTCTTTTGGGGTACTTCGGGCCGTTGCTCTTGAGCGGCACGGACTCCGTCGAGCCTCCCGCCTCTGCTCTTTTCTACGCCGCGCTGGTGTGCCTGGGCCTCGCCTGGGTGGCCGCCCTCGCCGCGCTTCTGGCACGCCGGCGTCTACGGCAGCAGCTCAAGAATCGACTGCTGCGACAGGTTACCGACCAATCCGGAATGGCGGCTGAAGGATGATTCGGCACCTCACCTTGTTATCATCGTTACTTAACGATATAAACGTTGCATGGCGATAAATTATGACCAGCACCAGCACCAGCACGAGGATGTGGCCCGTATCTTCCGGGCACTGTCCGAGCCTTCCCGGCTGACGCTCATCCACTGCCTCGCTGACGGACCGCACCGGGTGGGTGAGCTGTCGGCGCACCTCGGTCTGGCGCAATCGACCGTCTCGGCGCATCTGGCGCTGCTCAAGGACGCAGGGCTGGTTGCGGCAACTCCCGATGGTCGAGCGACCCTGTACCGGCTGGCCCATCCCGGCCTCGATGATCTTCTGCACGCCGGTGAACGCCTCGTCACCCCGGGGGCGCCGGATGCGCACCACCAGGGACACCACGACGATCCGTTGGTGGCCGTCACGGACACCACGTCTATGGGGCGCCGGTCAGCAGGAGAAACCGCTCTTCCGGGTTCTGTGGTGTCGGCATGAGTGCCGGGCATGGTGGTCACTCCGGACATGCCGGTCATGATGACCGGGGTGCTGGCGGCGGTACTGGCGGAAGCGCCGGCAATGGTGACGGCAAAAATGGCGGGCATGGGCACTCGCATGGACTGACCGTGGGAGGCGCCCATCGGGGCCGGCTCGTCGCTGCCCTGGCTATCACGCTCTCGGTGATGCTGATCGAGGTGGTGGGCGCTGTAGTGTCCGGGTCTTTGGCCCTGTTGGCTGACGCCGGACACATGCTCAGTGATTCCTTCGGCCTGGCGATTGCTATTTTCGCGACTTGGCTTGCGGCCCGCCCGGCGACGGAACGACGGACCTTCGGGTGGAAGCGGGTAGAGGTCCTCGCGGCTCTCGTCAACGGCCTCGTCGTCGGCGTCATCGGCGTTTTGATGCTGATTGAAGGGACGAAGCGTTTCCTGACGCCCGTGGAAGTCGACGCCCCCATCATGCTCATCGCGGCGGCTCTGGGTCTGATCGCGAACTTCTTCGCCCTGCGGCTGCTCATGGGAGGGCAGAAGGAAAGCCTCAATGTCCGCGGCGCGTACCTCGAGGTCCTGGGCGACATGCTCGGATCCATTGCTGTCATCGTCGCGGCCCTGGTCATCGGGCTCACCGGGTTCGCGCGCGCCGATGGCCTGGCAAGCATCACCATCGGCATCCTGATCCTTCCCCGAGCCTATAGCCTGCTCAAGGCTGTAGTTCTGGTGCTCCTGGAGGCGACACCGGAGGAAACAGATCTCGCCGAGGTACGTCGACACATGGAAGAAGTATCCGGCGTCGTCCTTGTGGATGACCTGCACGCCTGGACGATCACCTCAGGCCTGCCAGCGTTGACCGCCCACGTGCAGATCGATTCTGAAGCGTTCACCAGCGGCCGCGCCGAACGGATTCTGACGGAGCTCAACGCCTGCATCAGCGAACATTTCGATATCCGACACTCCACCCTGCAACTCGAGCCGGCCACAGGCCGCCACGACCACTGCTAGACACCGCAGGAAGCGGTTCCTCGTTCAGCGGGCGGTCGTGCCCGAGGACTGTCGGACCCAGATCCGCTGTGCGTCCGGGATGCTCAGGCGCACCGCAGGACGTGCGCCGGACGGTTCGGCCAAAATGGTGAGGTCATACTCGCTTCGTTCGTGCACGGTGACGGTGCTGCCCGGGCGGATATTGTTAGCCGCCAACAGCCGCAGCAGTTCCGGTTTCCTGTCGTCGATACGCAGCACGGTGCCCTGCCGGGCGGGTTCGAGATGTTCGAGCAGTACGAACGCCAACACCGGCGCGTTGCCGAACGCGTCAGGGATAGGGTCACCATGCGGATCATGGGTGGGATGCCCCAGACGCTCATCGATCGCGCTGAGGAGGCGGTCCGAGACGGAATGCTCGAGGAGTTCGGCTTCATCATGAACCTCGTCCCAGGAGTAACCGAGATCCCGGACAAGCCAGGTCTCGATAAGCCGATGCCGCCGCACCACAGCAATCGCGCGGGAGGTCCCCTCCTCTGTGAGGTTCAGAGGCCCGTACGGAACGTGGTCAACGAGCCCAAGAGCAGCAAGCTTTTTCACCATGCCGGTCACCGACGCCGGAGCGACCGCCAGCTTCGATGCCAACGCGGAAGGAGTGATGGGCTCGTCCTGCCACTCCGTGTGCTGATAAATGGTCTTGAGGTAATCCTCGACCGCCGCGTTAGGCAGGGTTCCTTGGCGCTGTGTCGTCATTAGTAAACAGGTTCCATGTCGTGAGCTGTCGGGGGCTTGGGCGGACTGTCAGTGGACTGCTGTTGGCCGGTCCTTGGCTGCAGATGAGAGCCTGCCGCCGCACCCAACAGGCTACAGGGGGTGCATCCGGCCTGTTTCAGCGGTCCGATCGTCGACGTGCGATCCGAGCTCCCACCCATCAGGGGCGCCAGCCACACTGCATCAGGACCGGTCCAGGCCGGAGGCTACCCGGGCGGCGGAACGCCCCGGGTTTCACAATGTGGTGCCGATCTCTGTGGTGCCAATCTCGCGGCGGGGTTATCCGCTACCCGGTGAAGACCAGGTAGAGCAGTGTCAGATTCAGTGTCACCAGCAGGGCTGCGACCACGGCGCCGACCAGGGTCGTCCACCACCTGTTCTGGTGATCTCCCATCACCTCGGTGCGCGTACCGAGGTAGACCAGGGGAATCAGGGCGAAGGAAATGCCGAACGAGAGCACTACCTGACTGAGGATCAGCGCCTGCGTCGGGTCGACCCCGAAGGCAAGGATCAGCAGAGCTGGAATGAGGGTAATGATGCGCCGGGTGGTCAGGGGAATCCTCACCCGCAGCAGCCCGTGCATGATCTCCGCTCCCGCATACGCGCCGACGGAGCTCGAGGCCAAACCCGAGGCGAGCAACCCGATCGCAAAAAGCGTCGCGATGACAGGTCCGAGGACCTCGGCGATCGCTCCATGGGCGCCCTCCAGCGTGCCCGTGTCGTCGCGGCCCTGCAGGGACGTGGCAGCCAGGAGCAGGATGGCGAGGTTGACCGCGCCCGCAATGGTCAAGGCGATGGTGACATCCCAGCGGGTGGCGCTCAGCAACCGTGGCACCGCCGACTGGGGGCGCCGTGGAAAACGGTCGCGTGCCAACGCTGAATGTGCGTAGATCGCATGCGGCATGATCGTGGCACCGAGGATCGACGCGGCCAGGAGGACGGACTGGCTGCCGTCAAAGGCCGGCAGGAGACCAATTGCGACGTCGGTCGGTTCCGGTGGGCTGAGGAACACTCCCGCCGAGAAGCCGATCGCGACGATGAACATCATCGAGATGATGAGCCGTTCAAAGACCTGCTGCCTGCCGTGGCCCTGGAGCTGCAGGACCGCGAGGGACACCACCCCGGTGATCAGCCCGCCGACCACAAGGGGAAGATCGAACAGGATGTTCAGGGCGATCGCTCCGCCGAGGATCTCGGCGATGTCCGTCGCCATGGCGACCAACTCGGCCTGCAACCAAAACCCGCGTCGCGCCCAGCGTGAGCCGATCCGCTCCCCCAGTATCTCCGGGAGGCTCTTGCCGGTGACGATGCCGAGCTTCGCGGAGAGGTACTGCACGAGCCAGGCCATGACGTTACCGAGGATGACCACCCAGACCAGCAGGAACCCGTAGATCGCCCCGGCGGTCATGTTGCTCGCGACGTTTCCTGGATCGAGGTAGGCGACACCGGCCACCAGGGCGGGCCCCAGCAGCCATATCGTCCTGCCTCCATTGAGGGGTGCCTCTGGGAAAGGACCGGCCTCGAGGGACTCCCCGGAGGGAATCGGTGTGGAACGTTGCCGGAACATGACCCGACGCTAGCAGTTTTAGCCGTGCCTAAAAAGGGTTTGGCGCGGGAAAACTTTTTCCTTACCGGTACTCGTCGTTCCTTGCTTCCGTTCGATCAGGGAGCCCTTGTCGGTTCCACAAATCGCACCACTGGCCCGCCAGGCAAGATGTTCTCCTGGAGAGGATGGACCCCTGGGTCAGGAGCAGGTGGTCCTGTCGATTGTGATGTTCAGGTCATGGGGCACGGAGAATTCTCGGCCTGGTGATGAGAATTCGACGATGACATCGTCGGCTGTGCCACGCTGTGCATTATCTTCAAGCGCCACGGACACCACAATGTTGATGTGCTTGTCCGGTTCGAATTGGTACCCGACGGCCGGTACTGGTTCGACCGTGAACGTACTTGGTTCGGAGGCGGTGGGCGTAGGGGCCGGGGCGCCATGGGCTGCTGGCGCGTGCTCGCTTGGTCCGGCAGCGGGCGCACCGTGATTTCCATGACCCTCGCGGTTGGCCGGGGCAATCATGGCGCTGACCTGCGTTAGCCCCTGAGCATCGCCGAGGCTTATGTCGTCAAAGGTGAAGGTCTCAAGCGTGGGATTGTGCAACATGATCGTGTACTGGAGGAAGCTGTCCTTTGGTTGCACACCGCACAATGTGGCGCCGTCGACCCCAATGTTCAGCGGATCGTCGTCGAGATCCTCGCTAATGAAGGATGCCGCGGACTCCCCTGCAGTATTGCCTGGTGTGCCTTCCGCGCCTGAAGCATCAGCGGCCCGCTGATCTTCTGACTGACCACTATTGACGTTCAGAGGATTCTGTTCCACCGCACCGCACCCGGTGAGTCCTCCGGCCAGAACGAGCCCTGCAACGAACCAGCGCAAGGGAGTGTGCTGTGCTTCCATGATGCGTCACACGCCTTGAGGGTAGCCGGGGCCCATGGAGCTGCCATGGGTACTTTCTCGTGTGATTCGAAGCACTCTGCCTGAAGGCTTGGTCTTGCTCATGACTGTCACCCTGGTCAACCCTCTTGAAGGATCACGAATGAGTCCGCGACTGCGCGGAGTGGTGAGGCAGAAAAAGCGCCGGACGTCGGTAGCGGAGGAAGCCGCGCACCGTCGTCCGGCGCTATGGATTGTGTGTTTGCACGCAACCCACATCACTCGCACATGAGGATGATGCTGACAATACAGCCTCTTTCTAGGTCGGGGCTGTGAATCACGGCACCGGCTGGCTGTGTCAACCGGCCGATCCTCGTGACAATGGTCCTCCCCCTACTCCTTAAACCCTCGAGCTGCAAAAGACGGACAGAACTTGCCACGCACAGGCCTATGCTCAACTAAACGGGCGGTCGGGCCGTGCGTGACCCTTCGAGGAAACTGAAAGAACGTACCCGCAACAGGAGGCAGGCCATCAGCTCGAGCGACAGCGATGCCCGTGACGCCAGTGACGTGGCGCCGTCCTCGCTTCGCCGACGAATGGGCGATCTGCTCATCAAGGTTGCGGAGCACGACGAAGTGGCCTTCGCCGACCTCCTAACCCTGATGGGTCCCCGGGTGGACACCCTGTGCACCCGGATGGTGCTCAATGAGCAGGTCGGCCGCGAAATCACCCAGGACGTCTTCCTCGAAATCTGGCAGAAGGCACACACCTTCGATGGTGCCCTGGGAAATCCGGACACGTGGGTCACGATGATTGCCTTACGTCGTGCAACGGACCGCGCCCGGTCCGAAGACCGGGCAAAAAGGCATGAAATGGACTACCTCACCCGCATGTACACCAGGGACTACGACCACACCTCCGAGACAGCCCTGGACCTAGTCGAGCAGCAGCGGGTCGGAGCATCACTGCAGCACCTCTCCCCCGCACAAGCCCATGCCATCACCCTGGCGTTCTATGAGGGGCTCACCTACGGACAGGTCGCGGCCCAGCTCGGCATCCCCCTGGCCACGGTGAAAAGCCGGATCAGGGACGCCCTGATTATCTTGCGCAGAATTCCCTCTCTCTCGGGTCTCCCCGCTGCACCTCCTAACCTCACTTATCCATCCATCCATGCGCCCCAACCGCACGGCCGCGCGGGCCGGAAAAAAATAATCACCCCGCGTAGCAATCCGAATCCCTAAGTGGGTCGAATCACAGCTAGACGTGCCCGCCAGGGTACGCGCTCACCGCACAGCGAAGGATCTACCTCATGAACAAGAAAATGCGGCTTCTTGCAGTCCCGACCCTCGCCCTTGGCGTCGTTGCCATGGCAGGGGCCCCCGCCATGGCCGCCGATGCGTCCTACTCATCGACGCTGGGCCAGCTCAACGGCACCACGGGCACCGGAACCGTCACCGTTGATGTGCAGGGCACCACCGCCACCGTTAACCTCCAGGTCAACGGTCTCGCCGAGACCTTCATGGACGGCCCCTACCCGCACGTCCAGCACATCCACGGCCTCGCCCTGGGTACCTGCCCGACCTCCGCTGACGACGCAAACGGCGACGGCATCGTGAGCGTCACCGAAGGTGCCGGCAAGTACGGTGGAATCCAGTCGACGCTGACCACCAGCGGTGCCACCGGACCTGAGGAAGGCCTCAACCTCGCACTTGGCGGCCAGGGTGGAAGCTACACCATCCAGCGCAGCTTCGAAATCAACCAGGGCACCCAGGACGCCCTTGAAGCCGGCACCGCCGTCGTCGTCGTCCACGGCCTTGACCCCGCAACCGCCGGTGTCTCCGAGGAAGTCTTCAACTCCCCCAGCGACCTCGACCCCAAGCTCCCCCTCGGCGCCACCTCGCCGGCCCTCTGTGGAAACCTCGCAGCCCAGATGGGCGAAATGCCTTCCGGTGGCGCTGACACCGGCGTCGCACAGGACACCGGCAGCAACGTGGGCATGCTCGCCCTCGGTGGCGGCCTCGTCCTCGCCGTCGCAGCCGGCGGAACCTACGTCGTTCGCCGCCGCGTAGCCGACCAGGCATAACCTCCAAGCACAACGAACTGATCGGACAACATCCACATCATGATTAGTTCACCCAGCGACCGCCGTAGAAACCTTCTGGTTTCCACGGCGGTCGCCGCTTTAATTCTGACCGGATGCGGAACCAACACCGCCTCCGAAGGAACTCCCGCCGCGCCGCTCACAGCCACGGCAAGTCCATCCACTGCTGCGTCCACCCCGTCGGCGGCGCCCAGTGCCGCCCCGTCTGCAGCGGCCACACCGTCTGAAGCCGCACCTACCGCCGCCGCGCCGGCGCAACCGCCGGTGCTACCAGCGTCCAATCCCACATCCTTCTCGATCCCTGCCATCGGTGCTGGATCTGACCTCCTTCACCTTGGCCTGCGCGAGAACGGTTCGCTCGAGGTCCCACCAGACGGACCAGGCGCACCAGCGAGCTGGTACAACCAGTCCCCCACCCCAGGAGAACGCGGACCGGCCGTCCTGCTCGGACACGTCAATGCCACCGACGCCGGCCCCGGAGTGTTCGCCAATCTGCGCGCCCTCAAACCCGGTGACATCATCGAAATCACCCGAGAAGACGGCACGACAGCACGCTTCGCCGTCGACCGCGGCGAACAGTACCCCAAAGACAACTTCCCCACCCTGAAGGTCTACGGGAACACCAAAGGCTCCGAGCTGCGGCTGATCACCTGCGACGGATACGACCCTGCCACCGGACTCTTCGACGACAACTACGTGGTCTACGCCAAACGCGTCTGACATCCTCGGCGCCAAGCAGGCGCTCGACGCCGTACAACACCGCCCATCCCTCCCGTGCCTGTCCCTACTGTGCGCTGCGCCCACCGCGCTTGCCCTGCCCGTTATCGCGCCGAGCCAGGCAGGGCCGGTGTGCTTGGCTCGAGGCGCTCCTGCAACCGACACAACCATCCGAGCGAAATAGTCCACGGTACGATGTATTTGATGTGCCGGGATGGCACCATCTCGGGGCGGGACGCTCCGATAGACGACCCGTCCGGCGTCGGCGAACAGGTACACCCGTTCCAAACCGTCGGACGTGACAGGATCGGCACCTTTTCATGAACCCCTGGTTTGCAGCAATGATCCCCCTGGCCATCATCGTGGTGCTGGGTTTCATTGCCTTTTTCATCGGTTTCAAGGGCTACCTGTCGAACGATCGTGACGAGACCGATCGGGCTCCCGAGCCGTCGCCCACTGCAGGGAACGCCCCCGCCCCCCGGGCAGCGTCGGGTCCGAGCACGAGTGAACGAGCCAGACAACAGAATGTCCTGCGACATGCGATCGTCGCCAGCGACCGACTGGTATCGCGTGCTTCCCACGAGCGCGCGGTCCTGGTGCAATTCATCGACCTGTACACGCCCGGCACGATCTCCGTGCAGGAGTTCCTCTCCAACCTCCGCACGGACTACTCCCGACGCGTCACCTTCGTCGCACGCCACCTGCCCACGAACGACCAGGCGTACCTGGGTGCCACAGCCCTGGAAGCAGCCGACCGTCAGGGCTGCTTCCTTCCCTTCCTGGAAGCGATCACGCTGGGCCCGGACGCCCAGGAACTCCCCCGCATGCACACCCGCGTCACCACGGACACCTATCTGGCCGTTGCCCGTGAGCTCGGACTCGACAGCAAACGGTTCGAAGCCGACATGCGAAGCTCCGACGTGCAGTCACTCATCGAGGCCGACCGGCTGGAAGCGGCACGCGTCGGCGTGACCCGAGCCCCCGCACTGATCCTCCTCGATGACCAGAACCAGAATGCATTGACGTCACTCGACGACTTCCGCGAAGCTGTTCGACTCGTCGCAAGCTGACACTCCCGGGTCCCACGTGGAATCACCCCACGAAGGACCTAAACGGCGAGAGGTACTGCGCCAACCGCACTGCCAGCAGGTCGACGTCTGTTATCGTCGCCGATCCTGACGCTCGGAGCGTTGCCTGAGCTGCTCAAGGTAAGCGTTATACGCATCGAGCTCCGGAGTTCCCTCCCGATTGTGCTTCCGGTCAGTGGCCCGAGAGGTCACCGTGTCGTCGCGTTGCCAGCGCACCATGATGATCAACAGCATCAGCACCGACGGCAGCTCCCCGTAGGACCAGGCCAGGCCACCGGCGATGCCCTGGTCGGTCATCGGATCGACATCCCACCCTGCGGGTAATGTGCCGAAAAAGTCGACGACAGGGGTGGTCGCCATCATCAGGACGACGCCGAAGAACGCGTGCAGCGGCATTTCGGCGAAGATGTCGAGGAACCGGCCGAAGTGGGACTGCTTCACCGGCAGCGGGTCCGTGGATAACACGGGGACGGTAAAGAGCACCCCGGAAATCAGGAACAGCAGTTCCAAGGTGATGTGCCCGTACCAGGAGGGCAACATTGCGTCGGCGATACCGCTCAAATAGACACCATAGAAGCTGACGAGGAACACCGGGATCATGAATGCCGGGTGGAGGGCGATCCGGGCGGATCTCGAGCGCAAGCCTGCGTGGGCGAGCCGGAGGACAGATCGCCCGAGTCCACGGTGTGGCGTTGCACGCAGCAACAGGGTACCGGGGCGGCCCAGGACCAGAAGCGGGGGAACGGCCATCATGAGGGTCAGCTGCTGGAACATGAAGACGGAGAACATGCGAAGCCCGTAGCCCTCAACTCCTGCGCCCATCGTGATCATGATGATGATGCAGCCCGCCAGGAAGATCGCCGTCCGCCAGAGAGGCCAGGAACGGCCCATCGACCACAGGCGGATCGCGCCTGCCAGGTACAGCACACCCAGTACCAGGGCGATCGCGGGAATCAGCGGAATTGGTTGCAGGGTCGGCGCCAGGTAGGTTGCCCACGAGGGCGGGGCCTCCGGTATCCAGACGGGTCCACTGACCCACGGATCATTCACTGATGTACAACCATCCCAACTTCATGATCTCGCCACAGTCCCGCTTATCTACACTTATGGGTCACATGCGGCACTGGATGTCCCCTGTAGCCCCGAAAAAATGGAAGCAGGCACCTAACGAGCCATGCCAGCAGTCCGTGCCGGACCTCCAACACGGACCAATATCCTATCAGGGAGCGACGAGAGGGCAGTACAAAGACGAGCGGGCAATGAAATAGCGGTAAGCCCCCTCGTCCAACGGGATCAGCGCTATCTCAGCTTGAGGGCAACCACTTCCCCAAGGGGTGAAGTTAGCAGGCGACACGCACGAAGGTCGATCCGGCAAGGTCGGACAAGGGGGTGCTCCATCATGAGGTTCACACCATTCATGCCACTGCTGATGAACTTGCCGCCACCGACATAGATCGCGACGCGACCAGGACGAATCACGAGGTCACTGGGGCGCCGACGACAATGCAGTCCTGAATGGAGCCGATCTGGGAGTAGACCGAAGCCACAAGAGCCGCGCCGACACCGCTAGCGGGAACATTCGGTGCTCCGGGAGTTGCCGGGGGCGAATCGGGGCGACAGCGGCCGACCCCACGCCCCCATTTCTATGGAACTTTCGGATGACGAAGCCGCCATAATTGCGGATGCCGTTAACCGGAAGTTGCAGGCACTTGCGGATGGTAAGACTGCACGGAAGCGTGATCAGGTCCGCGATGCCATCAAGCAAGGATCTGCAAGCGCCGGATCACACCGAAAACGGTAGAGGTGTCGATCGATCGCACTCCAACGGGACTCGATGTGGACGCTGTTCAAGGTGCGGCACTAATTGGTAAACGCTGCATCTTTGGTGAACTACGTGGAAAGGCCGTTTCGACGGTGGCGCTACCGGTTCTCGTGTCCAAGCGCTGCTTCATTGGAGATAAGCGCTGAAACGGACTCCTTGCGAGGATGCTAGAGGAAGTTCCTGCTTGTCAGCCTAAATCGGTTAACTGCTTAGCGACCGGAGGAAATGGATGGTCGTTGCCCTAGCAGGCAATTCAAGGACTGATGCCGTGGTTGCTGACCCCCAGAGTCTCCAATACCTCTCGTCATTCTTACCCCACCGCCTTGAGCGCTTAAGACGGTGGAGTAAAAGCCGGTCGAGCCGTGTTTCTAGGCGGCATATGCCTGTCGCCCGCAGGTATTCGCTGCTAAGTCTTAGCGATCCTGACCGTTCGCTCAGCTCATCCAGTGCGTTTGGTACTCCGAGTGGTGCTTCCACGAGAGAGCCATCAACTCGAGGATTTTGCGCGTGCAGTCCTGCTCCCCCGCGTCTTCCCCTGCCTCTTGGTGGTTCCGGTGGATGCTTTGCACGTGGGCAACCAGACGCTGCTTCGCGACACAGTCCGCAATGACCTTCTGCGGGTTGTGGTTCACAATATGGCACGCTAGCGGGTCCATCAGCAGTTCATGCCCAGCCACGTCCAGTGGCCGATCGACGTCAGCCACGTGCCGGGTTTTGACGTGGGCTCCGAGGATGCCACCGACACCGGGATCGTGCAGTGCCTGATAGTCGAGGTCGTAATCCTCACCCACGCGGGCGAGGACGAAGGCAGCCAACTCGTCCATCCGCCGAGCCTACGGGTGGATGCTGGGACTACGCAGGGAATGAAGACAAGCCGCTACACCTGTCGTCGCATCGTTGCGTTGGGATGGTGAAAGCTCGCCCACTGGCGGACAACTTTGAGCCCGCTCCTGCCGCGCTCCACCCGCACGCAGGTGAATTACCCGCAACATTCCTTCGAACCTATGATCAAATTTCCCAATAAATAGACCTGCCTCGAGTTTCCGATCTGAACGACGATCGCCGGGTATAAGGAGAATTGGCCACGACAGCGCAACCGATCAACATCACCAACCTCTGCTCGCGCTGTGCCGGCCCTTCCGGCTTCTACTCCGGAGCTCGGCTAACCACGACAAGCCGTTCGATGTCCTCAGGCCTGCGCTTTTCCTCGAACAGATTGCCAGCGCTGGTTGGCTCCTTCAACCCGGCCTGCGGCCACCGAGACACCGGCACTGGTCGTTCCGCAACAGCACTTAAGGTTGGCGCTGCTTGACTAAGCCAAGTGGGTCTCGTGCCACCGCACAGATTTCTATCCCCTGTAGAATTGCGGCTGGCGGACAGCCCCTGATCCGCTGGAAAGCTTCGAAAGTGGTGTGTGTGTTTCCTACCCTCAGCCTGGCCGCAGCGACGACACCGTCGGGTGACCCGACATTGAAACCGGGTCTGGACCCGGCGTCGGTGACCCCCGGCACGCTCGGCTTCCTGTCGACTCTTTTCATCGTCGTGCTGGTAATTCTCCTGATTCGAGACATGACCAGGCGCATCCGGCGGGTCCGGTACGCGGCCGAGGTGCAGCAGACCCGGACGCAGCGCGAAATGCAATCCACAAGCGAAAGTCTGCCCGCTGAGTCCGGTGAGAGGCCGGATCCCCTGCCCGGCGCAGACGCTACTGATCCTCCCGTGCCCGGTGGTAAACACGGCCCAAACAACCGCTGAGCCCGGGAGGGAGAAGAGCAACCGCCCGTCGGACCAAGTCGATCCGACTGAACGGTCCCCCGCAACCAACCAACTCAGAAGTGCTTAAAGCCAGCTCACCGCGGTCACCCGCAGGCTCAAGGAAGGCGACGACTGCAAGGACGTCATCACTCAGTTCGCTGCAGTATCCAGGCCCTCGATCAGGCAGAATCCGCTCTCATCGCTGGTGATCTCAAGCAGCACATCGTCTGCTTTGTCCTTACGCCCTGTCTGGCCGGAGCTCGGCGAAACCGTGCGAGGACGCTACGTGCGCGCTGCTCGGGAGAGCGGCGGATCCCGAAGATTAGGCCTCTGAGGCTTTCCAGCGGCGGGCAACCATGAAGGAGCGGATTCCGAGCACTACGTAAACGATCAGCAGGACGAAGGTGATCGTGCTCGTAATCACAGCTGCAGGCCGCTCCGCCTCGCCGGCGAGGAGTGCGCCCAGCTGCATGACGTTCATCGTGGTACCGAGGATTCCAAGCACTGCCACGACCAAAGCGATGTGGACGCCAAGCTTCAGATTCTTCAGTCCGACTATGCCGGAGACCAGGATAACGGCTCCCAGGATGGCCGGAATCAACGCCGTCCAGCTGACGAATGCAGTCGCGATGTACGAGATGAGGCCGAGGACGATGAGGACGCCGCCGAGTCCGATGGTGATGCGAGGCATGCCGCTCCTTGAGCAGAGGGGGGCTGAGAGTTTCTTCTACACAGTGTAGTAGACACCGTGGCCCTGCCAGCGTTGTGGCGAAGTCAAGAAAGCGCTCCTGCGGAGAGCCATGCGCATCTGACTGCACGAGCATCGGCGCATCAGATATCTAAAATGCCCACGTGACAAAGGCCTGCTTACAACAGGTCATTGAGCACCGGGGTAGTAGAACGTTCTTTCATGGTGGACCTAGCACTCCCTTCCTGCATCAGGCAGACCCTCAGCACACCATCTAGCGCTGCCCTTCCTAGTCGAGCCTAGTCTTGCAGCATCAGGCCGCTCTCTAACCTGTAGCCTTGGAGGAAGCAGTCAAGGCCTCTTTTGTGCAGACGCAGCGCACTCAAGACGAGCCTAGTGGCCGGACCCGAAACGACCCGCAGGACCGACAGCTTTGCCGGCCGCTGTGCCCGGCGATCATTCTCGACCGTGCCCCGTCCCGGTATTCAGTGGCAACACTTTGGATTGGAGATTACGATGCAACCCACAACGGGAAAGCTGCTTGCCATCCCCGAGGTTCCGTCGCAGGTCCACAACCCTCCGGTGCCCTACGAGTTTCCCTACGCGGGCCGGTAGTGATGCCGAGGCTGGTGCTCGAACGACCCCTTCAAGTCCTTGTGGCCTTGTTTTTCCCCGTGATCGTTGCAGCTGGTGCGGTCCGGGCTGTGACGTCTTCGTTATTTCTTTGGATCGAATACCACCGCCCCGGTTTCCCCGCAGACAGTTATGGCTTCTCGACCGAGGAGCGCATGGTTTATGGCTCCTACACGCTGAATTATGTTCTGAACTTCGCACCTGCCGAATACCTGGGCGGACTTGTGAACGCCGAGGGAGACAAGCTTTTCCTTGCACGGGAAGTGGGACACATGACGGACGTCAAGGGCGTTCTCTCGGCCTCCTTCCTGATCGGCCTTATCATGTTCATGGTCAGCATCGCGGCATGTGTGTACTTGGCGAGATGTTCAAAAGGAGCGGTCCGCAGTGCCCTGTTCTCTGGAGCGGTGCTCACGTTAGTTCTTATCGTGGCCTTGACTATCTCCGCGATCCTGGGTTGGGAAGCTTTTTTCACGCAAGTCCATGCCTTGTTCTTCGCTGCCGGAACGTGGACCTTTCGTCTGGATGACACGTTGATCAGGCTTTTCCCCGAGCAGTTCTGGACCGACGCGGCTATTTCGGTCGCAGGCATCGTGCTACTCGTCACTACTCTCACCGTCGCTCTCGGCTGGCCTGTCGCGTCCCGTCGCCAGGGCGAAACTGAAGGGCGCCCGGTAGCGCATACAAAATGAACCACTAACTAGGCCGAGCCCTTTCGCGCTTCTCATGTAGTCAGTGGGTATGCGTGGGGACTGAAAATGCTTTTCGAATCGATATTCAGCCCTGTAGACCCACGAGTTAAGGGGCGCCTGAGCGTCTGGTAACACAACATTTTGGGCGCACTGGATAGTTACTGTACCCCTGTCGACACAGACACGGTGCAGCCCAATGGGCACTTACGCACGGTGGGAAATGCCAGTGGTCATGTAGGCGCCACGGGGCGATGGTCGTTTTCTTCAGGTAGCGGGGGTAGGAACCCGGAACCGCCATTTACGATGATCGCGTGAGTCAAATCCTTAGTGCGGACTTGATACGTCTGGAGCATCCAAAGCTTCGGCGTCCGTCCGAGCAGTAGCTTCGGCTTCACGCTCTGCCCGGTCTACCTGAAAAAGTGCCCGCATCACAAGATAGAAAATGGTACCAACGGCTGCCGACGGCAGCAGAACAGCGACGTATTCCATGCCCTAATACTACGGAGCAAGAACCCCCGGAGCAGGAACCCTGCAATGACGGCCCGACGCTGGGGGGGGCGGCG
>NZ_JBTNDU010000025.1:0-31110 GCF_054510835.1 Arthrobacter sp. TmT3-37
CGCCCACGTCTTCACCTACGGCGGCAACGTGAAGGAAGAGGGCTTCCTGAAGATGCTCTCCGACCTGATCGGCCAGTACCGGTACACGTCGGTATCGACGTCGAGGCAGAAAGACAGCCGCTCCACGAGCCGCCAGGACTCCACCGACGACATCCTCTCCGTCGCGGACCTCGCCGCGATGCCCAAGGGCCGGGCCATCATGCTCGGCTCCGGCTCATGCGCGGTCCTGCTGCGCACAGTCCCTGTCAGTGACCGTTCCTACGCCGATAAGGTCGCGGCGTCGGAAGCCGCTCACAACGGCACACGGGTCGCCCCTGCATCCGCTACCGCGACACCTCCAGTGGTGGAGAGCAGTGCCGAAGTTCCTGCCAGCCCTGCTGTCGCGGCCGGCGGTAACCGCTGGTCGGCCATGGTGAAGGAGTAGCCCGATGGATCTAGACGCACCCTTTGGAGCCGACGACTCTGCCGATGATGTGTTTCCCGGCGAGGAGCCTGAGACCGATAGTGTCCCCTGAGCTCAAACCCAAGCTCGGACCGCGCAGCCTGCTCCCGAAATGGTTTTCGACAACCTCGAGGAGTTCGTGACGCAGTTCCTGGTGCATCAGTATCAGCGGCCCGTTGTGTCTCATGGACGGGCGGAGTTCACCTGGTGCGCCAGCTGGTGGCGGCATAAGGAAGCCGTGAACCGGCTCAACGCGCTTTGGCGCGCATGGGAAGTACTGCGGACGGACCCGACAACGGGACTCGCGAACTGGTGGAACAGCTACGCCGACCCCACCATGGCTGTCCTCCTCTCTGGCACCGGGCCTTTTCCGGGGTGCACAGCTAAGGAACACAAGCCCGCAAATAAGCCTCTACCCGTGGTGCCGGCGCCAGAGGGCCTTTACTCAAGCCAGTGAGCGCAGCAGCTCCACCGACACAAGTAGCCACTTCGGGGCGCGAGACTTCCGTACCTTAACCGCCAATAACCTATCTTTTGTCAGGCGGAGCGAAGTCCCGCCCGATCCCGGAAGGGCAGCGAGTAGTATGCTGCTCTAATGAGCAGTGAAAGGCCATTTCTAGCTTCAGTGGAATCCGGCAATCATGTTCGAGTGCTTCCTGTGCCGGTCGAGCAGCAAGGCTTGATTCGCGGCATCGGTCAGCGGTTGCGGGCGGCCAGGCGCGCCAGGGGCCTGAGTCTGGATGATGTGGCGCGCGCCGCCGGCTTGCATAAGACGTATCTGAGCAAAATCGAACTGGGCCACCGTGAGGTGCCGGCGATGACTCTGTTCCGTATCTGTCAGGTGCTCGACGCTGATATTGCTGCGGTGATCAATGGCGTCGAGGTCATTCCCGGTCGTCCGCTCGACGGAGACGCGCCGCTTGAATTGCAGTCGCTCTCGGCGCCCCAGGAGCGCAGGATCCAGCTGGTGCGGGCATGCCTGCAACCTGGTTGGCTGTGCCGCATCCCGGCCGCAGAACCCGGCAGCGCGATCACCTTCGTCAGCTTGCAGGGAACCTGCGAACTACGCACTGACCGAGAGACGCACCTGCTGGGCGAGGGGGACTGCGTGACGATCACACTGCGGACGTCCTTCACCTGGTTCACCGCGGAGGACGCGTCCTCCTGTGTCATCAGCGCTACACCGAGCACCGATCGATTCGGTTTGTGGCTACGCCTCTCGGCTTTCCTTGAACCCGTGCGGGCCTGAACGGTGCGCGTGGTTAGGCCTGGTTGATCACAACGATGCGCACGAAGTGCACGGACGCGTCGGCGGGGTTGATGTAGGAGTAGCTGCGGTCCGTGGCGATCCTGGCCACCGATCCGGTCGGAACGATGTGGATATCGTTCCCGATGGCCAAGGCCAGCTCGCCCCGAGTGACAAGCAGGATCTCTTCCGAGCCTTCCGGGTCCGGTTCAGCGTCGTACCGATCGCGGGGCCCCAGCGTCCAGTCCCAGAGTTCGGCGGCTCCATGGCTGTGGGAGGTGACGAATACCCGGCCGGAGCTTCCTGCGACGGCTCCTGCCCAAACGGCTTTGGCGTCCTCGTCGTGCACGACTTCGATCGGTGTCTCTGCCCGGGATCGGACGAGAACGGAGAAGTCGACGCCGAGGGCGCGGGCGATCTTGTCCAGCGTGACGAGGGACGCGTTCGCATTGCCCCCTTCGATGGCGGTGAGCATGCGCCGTGAGACGTCCGCCTTCCGGGCAAGGTCCGTGACGGACACCTTCTGCTTGGCCCGCAGCTGACGGATCGTCGAGCCGACAAGGGCAACGAGTTCGCTGCTGTCCTCCAGCGTTTCCGACATGCTTCCCCCTTATCTGGGCGATAAATTGCGCGTTCCTGTCCAAGCTATCAGTGCTGCACAACAATCGGTGTCAGGGCTCGACGCCGGTGAGGAACCGGTACAGGACCCTGGCACCGAAGCGGAGCCCGTCCACGGGCACCTTCTCGTCGACGCCATGGAACATGGCGCTGAAGTTGTAGCCGGTGGGAAGCTGCAAAGGCGCGAATCCGTAGCCCTGAATGCCGAGCCCGGCGAACGTCGCGTTGTCGGTCGAGGCCGAGGAGCTGTAGGGAATGATGCGGGCTCCCGGGTCCTCGGCGGCCAGGGCACTGCGCATCTCCACGGTGATGGGAGCGAAGGCGTCGGACTGATCCGAGGGGGTCAGGTCGATGACGTCGATGCGGATATTGGGGCCGGCAAGGTGCGCGATCTGATCAAGGAACTCGGTTTCATGGCCGTGCAGGAACCGTCCGTCGACCAGGGCTTCGGCCGTCCCGGGAACGACATTGATGGACGCCCCGGCGCGCAGGACGGTCGGGTTGGCGACATGCCGCAACGATGAGGTGAGCATGTCCAGCACCGGGGCGAGGACGGAAGCCTGTTGTGGCCCTGTGTTGGAATCAACGCCGAGGCGTCCTCCAACGGTGATGTTCTCGCCGGTGAGGTTCTGCAGGTCGCGGACCATGGATTCCGTGGTCGGACTGAGCTGTATCGGCCACGTGTGGGCGGCGATGCGTTCCACGGCACTGGCGAGGGTCCCGATGGCACTGCGCGGGTTGGTGATGGAGGCGTGACCGGCCCTGCCCGTCGCGGTGAGCTGCAGCCACGCGACGCCCTTACGTCCGGTCTCAATAAGGTAGGCACGCCGGTTGGCGGGCAGGTCGATGGAGAACCCGCCGACCTCACTGATGGCTTCGCTGCACCCGTCCAGCCAGTCGCGATGCTGGTTCGCGATGAAGCGGGATCCGAGGGTGAACCCGTTTTCCTCATCGGCGAGGAACGCCAGGACGAGGTCCCTGCTGGGGGTCGTTCCGGTCCTGTGCATGTGACGGACGCACGCGAGGATCATAGCGACCATGTGCTTCATGTCGATTGCACCGCGACCCCACAGGAACCCGTCCTTGATCTCCCCGGCGAACGGGTCGACACTCCACTGGGACCGGTCCGCCGGAACAACGTCGAGATGCCCATGGACCAGCAGGGCGTCCCGTGATTTGCCGTCCATCCTCGCCATAACGTTCGAGCGTCGGGTCTCGGCCTCCAAAATCACCGGGTCGAGCCCCGCGGAACCGAGGAGCTCGCTGACGTACTCGGCGGCCGTCCGCTCTCCGGGCCCGTCCGCTGTGCCGTAGTTGGACGTATTTCGCCGGATCAGCTCCCGGCAGATATCCACGACCTCGTTGATCGCCTCCGAGGAGACCTGCGAACGCGCACTCCCTTCGCTGCCCGGTCCCGCAGTGCTCGAACCAATCGTGGGCAGACCCGTTTCCTGTAAATGCGGTGTGGGTGGGTGGGTCGTGTGTGAGTCCGAGCCCGTAAAGGGCACTGAGTGTTCGTTGATCCTCACCGCTTTCCCTAGAGGACTTTAGAGAGGAATGAGCGGGTGCGTTCATGCTGAGGGTTGGTCAGAATGTCCTCCGGGGCGCCTTGCTCGACGATGATCCCGCCGTCGAGGAAGACGACCTGGTCAGCGGCTTCCCTGGCGAATCCGATCTCGTGGGTGACGACAACCATGGTCATGCCGGACGCGGCGAGGTCCTTCATGACTTTGAGGACCTCACCGACCAGTTCAGGGTCGAGGGCTGAGGTCGGTTCGTCGAACAGCATGAGCTCGGGATCCATCGCGAGCGAACGGGCGATCGCCACGCGTTGCTGCTGACCGCCGGAAAGTTGGGCCGGGTAGTGGTGTTCCTTCCCGGCAAGGCCAACCTGTTCCAGCAGCACGCCGGCTCGGGCCCGGGCAGCGGCCCTAGGCTGTTTCTTGACCCGGCGTGGGGCTTCCATGATGTTCTCCAGCGCCGTCATATGCGGGAAGAGGTTGAAGCGCTGGAACACCATGCCGATCTTCGCCCGCTGCCGTGCGATGGTGCGGGGGTCGAGCTCGTGCAGGACGTTGCCCTCCTGCCGGTAACCCACGAGGTCACCGTCGACGAACAGGCGTCCCGAGTCGATGCGCTCGAGGTGATTGATGCAGCGCAGCAGGGTGCTCTTCCCGGATCCGCTGGGACCGAGCAGGCAGGTGACCTCGCCGCGGGCGACGGTGAGGTCGACGCATTTGAGGACTTCGTGGTGGCCGAAGGACTTGCCAACGCTGTCGGCGATGACCATCGCCGTGTCGGTGGTGCCGGTCTGGCTCGGTGCTGTGGTCGTGCTGGGCGTGTTCATCGTGAGCCTCTCTTCGTGCCGGCGCTCATGCCGGGGTTGACGCCGCGCCCAAAGCGCCGCTCGAGCTGCTTCTGTCCTAGGGACAGCAGGGATGTAACGACGAGGTACCAGATGGATGCGACGACCAGCAGGGGGATGACCTTGTAGTTCTGCGCGTAGACCTGTTGCAGGTTCGTCATCAGGTCATTGCCGGCGATCACGGACACCAGGGCGGAGGTTTTCAGGAGGGTGATGACCTCGTTGCCCATGGGCGGGACGACGACGCGCATGGCCTGCGGGAGGATGATCCGCTGCATCGTCGTGGCCGGGCTCATGCCGAGGGCGGCGGATGCTTCGCGCTGCCCGGAGTCCACGGACTGGATGCCGGCCCTGACGACTTCGGCGGCGTAGGCCGCCTCGTTCAGGCCCAGGGCGAGGATCGCCGCGGTGGTGGAATTGATGAGGCTGGAGGTCGGTGAGGAGAAAAACTCGATGTCGGTGAACGGTATCCCGAGGCTGACTTCGGGGAAGAACGCCCCAATGAAGCCCCAGAAGATGATCTGCACCAGGACTGGTATGCCGCGGAAGACGGTGATGTATCCGTCGGCGACGACCCGCAGCACCCAGTTCGAGGACAGGGTCATGATCGCCAGGGCGGTGCCGCCGACGAGGCCGATGAGCATGCTGACCGCGGTCAGGTACAGGGTCACGCCGAGCCCGCGGATCGTCAGTTCAGCGAACAGGTATGCGCCGACGGTCGGCCAGTCGAGGTTCGGGTTCGTCGCGAAGGTCCAGGCGACGGCGATCGCCAGGACGGCGACGATGATCGCGGCGGCGGTTCGGTATGGGTGGCGGAGGCGTTTGACCTCGAACTGCTGGCCCTGCCGTTCGGTTTGCACGCTCATGTCAGCCGCCATACTGGTTGCCCAGCGGCTCGTCGATCGCCGTCTGCGGTACCCCGTACTTCTCCAGGATCGCCTCGTACGTGCCGTCCTCCATGAGCGCCCGGACCGCTTCGGTGATCGCCGCGGTCAGCTCGGGGTCTTCCTTGGGCACGCCGATGCCGATGTAGGAGCTCTCGTACCCGCCCGGTGTCTCGGGTTCGACGACCTTGACCGACGGGTCCGACGTCGAGGCGTAACCCAGGGCCGGCAGGTCACCGACGATCGCCTCGACATTCCCGGAATTCAGGGCGAGCTGCTCATCGGAGAACGCGGGGAAGGTCTTGATCTCGATCGGTTCAGCACCCTCGTCGGTGCAGGTCTTCGAGGCGCCCTCGAGGAGGGTGACCTGCAGGGATCCGTTCTGCGCGGCGGCGCTGCGCCCGCACAGATCCTTCAGGACCGCGATGTCCTCGGTGGTCGCCTTGACCAGGATGCCGGAACCGGAGCGGGCGTAGTTTACGAAGTCGACCGCTTCCTCACGCTCTGCCGTGTCGAACAGGGTCGCCATCAGGACGTCGTACTTCCCGGCCTGCAGGCCGGGAATCAGCCCGTCATAGGGCTGCTGGGAGAAACTGAACTCCACTCCGAGCTTCTCGCCGATCGCCTGCCCCAGATCGATCTCGAGCCCGATCAGTTCCTCGCTGCCCGGGGAGGCGAACATCTGGTACGGCGGGAACGGGGCGTTCGTGGCGACCTGCACCACGCCGGCGTCGACGAACTCCTGCGGCACCATGGCCGAAAGCTCCTCATCGACCGACACGGCGGCGACGTCCTGCGTTGCGGCGTCCGAGCTGCCCGAGGAGGGATTGACCGGCGGGTTCGAACACCCGGCCAGCATCAGGGCGCATCCCGCCGCGCTGAGGGCGGTGAACCGAAGGTGCCGGCGAACTGTGGTCAGGCCTGGGTGACTCACGAGTGTCTCCAATGATCGACGAAGTGGGCTATATATCGCGCTTCTGGTATCCGCGTGGTGCCAAGCATGGCACTGGATGCGCATGTGAGCAATATAACAACCAGATGTTTCTGCGACGTAACGCTCGGCCACCGATCGGGGGCGGCCCCCGAGGTCCTTGACTTAGATTTCTCGGCTGGGCAATATAAGTATCAGAAGAGTGATGGAGGAGCCCGCCGAACACGGGTCAGGGCGCCGTGAGCATGAGGAGTTGGGCATGAAGATCAGAAGCTTCGGCGTGGAGATCTGGATGAACCGGTACGAGAACAAGTGTGCCTACAACCTGGGCGAGACCTGCGTGGAGTCCCTCACCGTCGATGAGCTCCTCACCCTGGCGGGACGGAAGGAGACGTTCCTCGAGGAGATCCTGCCGTTGAAGCTCACCTACGGGGCGATCGAGGGAACGGACGAGCTGCGGTCCCTGATTTCGGGTCTGTACGAGACATTGGGGCCGGAGAACACCATCACGACCCATGGTGCGATCGGCGCGAACGCGTTGATCCATGAGACCCTCGTCGAGCCCGGGGATCGGGTCATCTCCGTTCTGCCGACCTACCAGCAGCACTATTCGATCCCGGAGAGCTACGGCGCGGACGTGCAGTTGCTGAAGCTCCGTCCCGAGAACGGGTACCTGCCCGACCTCGAGGAGCTGAGGTCCCTGGTCACCGAGAACACGCGTCTGATCGTGTTGAACAACCCCAACAACCCGTCCGGGTCCGTCATGGACCGGGCGATGCTGCAGGCGGTTGCAGATATCGCCGACACCATCGGCGCGTACGTGCTCTGCGACGAGGTGTACCGGGGGACCGCGCAAGCCGGCGACGGCAACACCGCATCCATCGCCGACGTCTACTCCCGCGGCATCAGTACCGCCAGCATGTCCAAAGCCTTTTCCCTGGCCGGACTCCGCCTCGGCTGGGTCGCCGGCCCCGTCGACATCATCGAACGCGTCGCCATCCGCCGCGACTACAACACCATCAGCGTCGGCATGATCGACGACGTCCTGGCCCGCATCGCCCTCGAGAACAAGGACAAGATCCTGGAACGCTCACGCTCCATCGTGCGCACCAACCTGCAGATCCTCGACGACTGGGTGCGGCAGGAACCCTCCATCACCTACGTCAAGCCGGCAGGGGGCACTACGGCGCTGCTGGAGTACAACACCGACGAGCCCTCTGCCGATCTCGCGGCAGCCATGATGGAGGACATCGGGGTCCTCATGACCCCCGGCAGTGCCTTCGACCTCGAAGGATGCCTGCGCATCGGCTACGCGAACAACGAAACCGTTCTCCGCGAAGGACTCACCAAAGTCAGCGAATTCCTCGCCAACCGGACCCCGCGCACGCATGAGGCCACATCCCGGCCTGCTCATGACACGACTCAGCGCGACTTGACGACAAACTCCTGGCTCTGAGGTCCGCGGCTGGTTCGGCACCCACGCCACCGACACCCGCACCACATCCTGTGACGAGCCCGAAGGAACCCCACCACATGAATCAACCCATGAAGCAGCGCATCATCGCCACTTCCGCGGCGCCTGCCGCGGTCGGAGCGTACAACCAGGGCAAACAGATCGGCCCCTTCCTGCAACTCTCCGGACAGCTGGCCATCGACCCCGCCACGGGCAAGATTTCCACCGAAGGAATCGAAGAGCAGGCCCGGCTCTGCCTGCAGCAGGTCACGGCCCTGCTGGCCGAGGCCGGCGGCGCGTGGGGTGACGTTCTGATTTCCCGCGTGTATCTGTCCTCGGATGAGAATTTCGACGCCTTCGACGCCATGTACGCCGACGTCGTCCCCCAGCCCTACCCGGCCAGAGTCACCGTCGGTGCGGAACTCGCACCGGGCGCCCTGATCGAGATCGAAGTTCTTGCGGTCCTGCAGGAACCCGCCTAGCACCACCGACCTCGGGTGCTCCCGGGGGTTCTTTCACGAGAGGCGACGACGTGCACCTTCCACCGTTCCTGATCGAGCAGATGTTCGCCGAGCACGAGTTCACCGCCCGGGTGAACCTCACCGGATCCGACACCGAAGCGCTGACCCTGGCGGAGTTGTGGCGCCTAGCACCAGAGCAGACACGGCAGTGGTACGAATCGATGGCCCTTGGCTACACCGAGTCCCCGGGTCACCCGGTCCTGCGTCAGCTGGCCGCCGAAGCGTCCGGCCTCCCATCGGGCGAGGCGGTGCAGGTCTTTGCCGGCGCCACGGAAGCGGTCTTCGTCCTGCTCAACACGGTCCTCAGCGCCGGCGACCACGTCATTGTCATCGGGCCCACCTACCAGCTCCTCCTCGACGTGCCCAGCGCCATCGGCGCCGAGGTCACCGAGATCCGACTACGGCGCGAGAACGGATGGCACTTCGACGTCTCCGAAATACGGGCGGCGATCCGCCCCAGCACCCGGCTCATCATCGCGAACTTTCCCCACAACCCCACCGGGGCCCTCCCCGAGCTGGCCACCTTCGAAGACCTCATCGATCTCGTCGACGGCACTGCCATGCTGCTGCTCAGTGACGAGATTTACCGGGGCATCGAGCTCGACCCGACGCGCCTCCTACCCTCTGCGGCCTCGCTCACCCCCAACGCGGTTTCCGTCTCGGGCGTCTCCAAGACCCTGGGGATGGCCGGCGTCAGGATCGGCTGGACCGTCACCCAGAACGCAGCTGTCACGGCCCGGTTACTCGACTACAGGTATTGGACGACGCTTGCCACCAGCGCGCCCAGCGAAGTCCTCGCGATCGCCGGCTTGCAGGCAGCCCCGGCATTGCTCGAACGCGCCAACACCATCGTTCGCACCAGCGCGGAACTCCTGTCCGCGTTCGTTGAAGCAACGCCCGGGTGGGACTGGGTGCCTCCCGTAGGGGGGACGTGCGCCTACCCCTGGCTGACGAACACCGACGCGGCAGCCTTTTCCGCATGGCTCGTTGAACACCACGGCGTGCTCCTGGCGCCTGACACCATGTTCAAACATTCCGGCAACCACCTGCGCTTCGGACTCGGCCGCACCCTGGTCCACGAAGGAATAGCGGCCCTGCACACCGCTTGGCCGACCTGGCTGGCAGCGAACCCCGTCCCGTGACGGACATCGCCCCGCCATGGCAGAGCAAACGTCCTGCCAGCAATCGTCCCCGACACCTTCTCGTTCCGGAGCACCATGCCGCCACGTAAGCGAACCATCGACATCAAGCGCACCCCTTCAGGCCGGAACTGCTCACCTCAGGAGATCGCCACCTGGGTGTCCGCGGGCTTCACGCCCATCACGGAGTTCACGGAACTCAGCACGGGCACGAAGATCGTGGCCTTAGAGCAGGGCAAAGTTCTTCACGCAGGGATCGTCACCGACGTCGCGGCCGCACTGAAGGTGGTCTGGCTCCTCGATGAGCAGTCCAACACACGCAAACTCATCGAACGCGACCAGTTCATCTTGTTCGCCTACCCACCGGACATCACGCGGACGAGAACCGGGCAGAAAAGCACGTAAACGGCCATCCGGCGATGATTGGTGCCGGTACTTTCGTGGAATGCGAACGCAATTGTCAGTTCTGCGACGGTGCCGTGACGGACTAACCGTACCGACCCGAAAGTGCTCGAGCTCGTCCGATAATACTCATGCCCCCAGCCACGAAGGTGAGCACTGTCGCCAGGACAAGCGGTGCCCAGCCGGCGGAACCTGTCATCGCGCCGGCGGCGGCGGTGCCGGCGGATCCTGCAGCGATCTTGAGGGCTCCTACCCAGATGAACACCTGCCCCCGTGCCGCGCGGGGCGCGTATTCGCTGCGGGCGGCTAACGTGGCGGCGAAGAACACCGCGTTGGCGATCCCGGCCAGGCCGAAAGCGAGCAGTGACGCCGGCAGGTTCGGGCCGAGGACGACCAGGATCAGCGTGACGGCCACAAGAACGGAGAGCGAGGTCATCAGCCGGTCGGCGTCCCCACGCAGTGGTCGGAGCATCAGGCCGGCTGATCCCAGCAGGTTTCCGACACCGTATCCGGCGACCAGCAGACCAGCCGTGGATGCGCCCCCCATTGCCGGGGCGATGGCGACCGCGTAGATCGGAAGTGCTGCGACCGAGAACGCAACCGTGACGGTGAGTCCGAGCGTGCGGCGAAGCAAACCGTGTCTCCAGATACTCCGCAGGGTCCGCAGGGGCGAGGGCACGTCGACCGCCGGGTCGGGTGGGGCCTGCCGGGGGAGCGCGAGTACCGCCACAGCGCCGAAGACGGATGCTGCGGCGAGGACCAGAGTTGCGGTCAAAGCGTGCGACGCCGCCGCGATCCATGCCACCGCGGCCGGTCCGAGCGTGCCGCTGAACCCGTACGTCGCCACATCCCAGCTCTGCGCCCTGCGCTGGGCATGCTGGTCATCCCCGGCGATGGAAGGCAGGCGGCTACTGATCCCGCCGGTGAGCATCGGCCCGAAGATGCCGGACACGAAAAGCAGGACAGCGGGCCAGAGCGCCCACGTGATCGGCAGGGACAGTGCCGCGGCGCCGAGCAGCAGCCCGTGGAGGACCGCGGACACTGCGATCACTGTGCGCGCGTCGCGGGCGGTGTCCAGGCGCCGGGCGATGAAGGGGCCGAGGAGGTGGGGCGCCGTGATGGTCGCCCCGAGGAGCCCGGCGACCCAGCCGGGCAGCCCGACAGTATGCGCCAGAAGCACGATGGCGACGACGGCGCCCCCGTCGGCGCTGCGTATCAGTGTCGCGGCGAAGACGTACCGGATCAGCGCACCACGGTGATCGCCCATGTGACGCCTCGACCGGCTCGGGACTCTCCGCCGGTGGCTACTGGTCGAGGCCCAGCTCATCGATGACCTCGGCGACGCGGGAACGCTGCTCATTGTTCAGGCCCTGAATCGGAAGGGGCAGGCTCGCGGCGGGTACCAGCCCGAGGTGCTCGGCGATGGCGGCGACGACCCTGATGCTTCCCCCGAACTCGGTGAACAGATCCCAGATTAAGCCACATGATTCAACTTATGAAAAATTTCGTTTCCAAGCTCGGAGCAGTGTCTAGAGCGAGTTAGATGGATAAACTCCGCCCGGTGAGCCGGAATTTATCTAGGACAAATCGAAGATGATTATCGCTCGACAGTTGAGTGACTGTGACAAATCAACGCACCATCATGGATTTACGCTTCACGCTAACGACGTACTAGAGATCCTAATCTTATGCGTCCTAGAAACGCTCACTAGCGTTCCTTTGGTGATAATCGCCGAGAGGCGGCGCTTGCCATGTAGCCTTCCAGGGACGCCATAGATTCCAGACGGGTGATTTCCGGCCCTAATTCATACCACGCATGCCGCTTTGCGAATTGATCAGCTCCCATCTCACCGGCTTCAGATCCCACGCTTATTACTCCTGTAACCGTTCCAACCACCGGTATTAGACCCAAGATTGTAAGTCCTCGTCCGGCAATACTGAAGCCAGATTTTACCGTTTCTGCTAATTCTCGGCTCCTCCATGCATCAGAAATGGCTTCTAACAAGTGCTCTTCGCCTCCGGAGGGGTTGTCGACGAGAACGTCCTGAAAGCGAGAAGCGTATGCGCGGATCTTGTCATTCGACTTGATATTTGACAGTGACGCAACGTCTGGGCTCCGGAACATGAGTCCGACCATCTCGATGTATCTGTCCAATTGATCTGCGTTGAACGTTCCCGATAGTTCGTTGGCTAGTGATTGTCCGCCAGGCAGATACATGGTTGAAGGGGCAGAACTAGCAGCCACAACTTCGAGTTCAAGCAGTCTTACGACAAGCGCCCTTCGCCCTACTGAGGAGATCAAGGGGCACTCATATTCCCGCATCAATAGGATATCCACTATACAGTCGTCAATAACTTGGCTTTTAAGGTTTTCGGAAACCCTCGAAATAATCCGAGCGATCACTTGGTCTCGAAGCAGATCTCCCACAATAGGCCTAGTTAGCGCCTGACTCTCGTACACTGGATCCCAGTCGGCACTTAGCGATAGGGATGGAATGTGGATCTTGCGGTAATCGTCTGTGACGTGGGCGTCTGGGTACCCAAAGTCAGCAGCGGCCATCACAATCTCATCGAAGACCACGGTGCAGGCAAGAGCTAAGTCTTTGAACTTGTCCACGTTCCCGTAAAGGTGACGGTAATAGGGATGCTGGGGTACTTTCGGGTCTGCCCACTCACTGCCACTTTGCATCCACCACAGCAACGCCCCTGCATACGGGTGAGACAAGATAATTTTCATGTCAGCATCCTGTCACGAAGTACGTTTCGAGCTGATTCCAACTAGCGTTTTCCGCCCCTCGAGTCGCAGGGTCCGTTCAGCCAGGGTCGCCGGCAGCAGGCATCGAGAGCTAGACGAAGTCCTTCGGTTAGATGGGGGCATGGCTGCGTATGCAGCTTCCTTGTTCATGACTCATCGATAGCCGACGTTATGTCAACCTACGTTGACGCTGGTGTACATCCGTCCCCCCAAGCGGAGGGCAGGCGCTCATCTCGTGCTCACACAGCGGAGTAGTCGAGCAGTTGAGCCGGCTCCAAATCGACTACTGGTTCCCACTCATCTCGATCAACTTAGGTTGCTCAGGCTACTACCTGCCCTGCTTCATCCTCCGAGGGTCGCTCGCGCCCGATATGCTCGAAAGACGTGAAGTGGAACTGATCGAACGGGGAATCTGTGGGCGGGTGGCCGAAGGACGCCGACGCGAAGAAGGCCATCAAGGCGCTAGAGAAGGATTTCGCCTGGGTATACGACACCGAGGTCGGGAAGAGTGCTCACAAGGTCGGCACCCTGATCTGTGGGCAGGGATGCAAGGTTTCCGTCAACGGGACCGCTAGAAACACCGCTCGTGCGCTGTGGAAATTGGCTAGAAAGTGCTCCCATGGCAAGGGTCCGGACCGCCCGCAGTGGTGACGTAACCGATGTTGCAGATCGCCAACACCGATGATGTACTAGCTACACCACTACCAAGAGGAACCAACCGTGCGTGACTTCAACTTCACTGTCCACGTTCGCGGCCTTGATCTCGATGACGATGACCAAGTCGACCGCCTCTACGACGCACCATTTTCCATTACAGCCCATTCGTCTGACGCTGACGTAATGCTGTCCGCAACCGTTGAAGCGGAATCAGACGTTCAGGCCTGGCAAATCTTCAATCGCTTTATGTGCGACCACAACCCCGATGTTCATCTAGCTCGTCTTGATCTTGACTTAGTTACTATCTCCGAAATCGCAGAGCGCTGTGATGCAAGCCGTGAAACTGTGCGTTTGTGGACCACCAGAGCTCGGCGCGCTGATTTCCCACCAAGCCTTGCTGTCGCAGGAAATGTCAAGCTGTGGGCTTGGGCGGACGTGTTCGAGTGGCTAGAGACAAAGGGGGTTCCGGCGCTAGGCGTATACGACGAAGCTCCTCTTAGCTTCAGCCTCGTCGAGACATGTAATGGGACTCTCGCCCGACGGCGTGGGAATGGCAAAGGCAACCTGTCTGCGGATTGGCTTACGATTCCTCGAGCTGAACAAAAGGTCATCTCCTTCACGCCGCAAGCAGCAAAGCAAAACTGGTCCGTCACGAGGCACACGAATACTCAAGCACCAAGGGCGAAGGCGCACGCGTGACGGAAAAAACAGAAGTAACACCTGTGCCGATCGAATCGATCGAGCAGATGGTCAATGAAGTGGCACTCTCGAGCATTGATTACTTCGAGCTATCCGCTCGCTCGAAGGCCGGCTTCGGTGACGACATAGGCGCCGATGAAAATCAACCGCCCGAGATCAAGCTGACCATACAAGGCATCGCAGGGAAGTTCCGGGTCCGCCTTCACGTCTTTGTTGCTGCCGCGCTAGGAGAGGTCGTTGTTGATCTAGCAGTAACTTATGACCTCGACGAAAAGTATGAAGTGCCGCAGGACATTGGAGTCGACTTTGCCAACCGTGTAGGTGTTATGGCGTTGCTTCCCTATGTAAGGGAGGCAATACACTCGCAGACCTCAAAGGTGTTCGGGGAAGGCTTACTGATGCCTATCTTGCGGGCCGGCGATTTAGAGTTTTCCCAGGAAGAGTCAGTCGTCGAGTAATCAGCACTAACTAATTACCAAGCCAAACGACTCGCTGTGAGCACTAGGTGAGCTCACACGCCAGGACTGCGCTGAACATGAAGGGTCATCTGCCCCATGGACCCCTTTTGGATTTCGTGATGGCGCAGCAGAGGGTCTAGCGGTGAAGCGTGAGCAGCACGGAAACCTCCCCGTGAAGTAGCCGGCGCCTCAAGCCCGCGGGTACGAATGTGAAAGCGATGAGTACGCGTGCCTCGGTCTGCCGCCTGTAGTGCCGTCCTCCAGTCGGGCTACGACCGCGGGCGACTTTCATACCCCTTCCTAAAGGCGAATGGAATGCCGATAACTTAGATTATGTCAGGTAGCGGTTCGGGAAGGGGCCAAACCCCTCCTACTCGGCGCTCTCCGATGCAATCTCGTCGAAGGCTGCAGCAAGTTCATCGGCAGCCGGCAGGGCGCGTCGTTCCGCGGCCGGCAGGGTCTCGTACGTGTAGGTGGATACGGCCATCGGTGACTCGGACCGGCCAAGGGCGTAGCGGACGGTGTGGTCGTTCTTGCTGCCGCAGATCAGGATCCCGACGGTGTCGTTATGGGCCTCGCGGCGGAGCTTGTCGTCGACCAGGGCGACGTAGAAGTTCAGTTTCCCCGCGTACTCGGGCTGGAACTTCCCGGTCTTGAGCTCGATGACGACGTAGCGCAGCTGCTCGACGTGAAAGAACAGCAGGTCGATGTAGAAGTCATCTCCACCGACTTCGAGGTGCACCTGCCGACCGACGAACGCGAACCCGGGACCCAGCTCCCGGAGGGTATCGACGATACGGTCCATGAGGGCCTGCTCGAGATCACGCTCGGCAACCTCGCCGGAGAGCCCGAGGAACTCGAAAGCATACGGATCCTTGGCGACCTGCTGGGCGAGCTCGGAATCGCCCGCTGCGAGCTGGCGGCTGAAGTTCGACGGCGCGGTACCGGTACGCTCCATCGACTTGTTCATGATCATGTTCATCAGCACGTTCCTGGACCACCCGTACTCCACGGCTGCCGCAGCGTACCAGTTGCGGGCGTCAGGGCCGAGGTTCTTGTCGAGGATCGTGCGGATGTGACCCCAGGGCAATTGCGCCACAGGCTGTGGCGCAATTGCCTCCCCCGGCCACTGGCGGGCGAAAGTCGCCATGTACTGCAGGTTCCGCGGCGAGAAACCGGTCATGTCCGGGAACTCTCTCCGAAGGTCATCAGCAAGACGTGCGATGACCCTACTCCCCCACCTGTCCTGCTCCTGACGCGCCAATACGTCTCGACCAATCCCCCAGTACAGCTCAATCAGCTGCGTATTGACGCTCCGCTGGGCGCTCAAACGGGCACCACGGACGCGATCCTTCAGCGCCTGCAGGGTTAAGCCGTAGTCATCAGGCAAGGCGGCGTCGGAAATTGTCATAGGACCCATCCTTTCAGGACCATCCACCTCGGAAGCCCAAAGCCCTGCAATGACCGCCAGGGCCGTCGTAACGCTTCTGGGGCGCGTGTAGGCGCAAAATCCCTCACTCGTGGCTCCATGCCAACTCACCATGTATCCACCCGCCCTGACCGGAAAGTCTAGGATTTGGCTGCCAGCGCAACCGATCCGAGCCACCCGTGCACGCATGTACCCTGTTGCGACGCCCCCACAACGATAGGACTGAGATACACCATGGCAACGGATTACGACGAGCCCCGCGTTCGTCCGGAAGACCAGCCGGCCAACGAGTCGCTCGAGGCTATCCAGGCCCAACGCAGCAGTACCACGCAGACCGCCGTCATCGACGTCGAGGACGGCGACACCGCCGAAGGCTTCGACCTGCCCGGCGCCATCCTCGAGGAAGAACTCCTGGTACAGGTCATCCCCGTTCAGGAGGACGAGTTCACCTGCATGTCGTGCTTCCTGGTGCACCACCGGACCCAGCTCGCACGCGAAAAGAACGGCGACAAGTACTGCGCCGAGTGCGAAGGGTGACCACGTAGGTGAGGGCTACGCCGTCCCTAGCACCTACAGGGAGCGGCCGTTATCCTTCTTCGCCTGATCAGCTCGACGACTCGCTGCTGCCGCGTCCTCCTTTCCTGATGCCACATCCCGCGCCTGACGCTCGGCGGCAGTGACTTTCCGGCTCTCAATCAGCTCGGCCTGCCGCTGACTGAATCCTGCACCAGAGTTGGTACGACGTGCAGCCACGTCATTCTTGTCACTCCCAGTTGTCTCCTTCTGACTCGAGTCCTTCGTATCAGACGTTGGTTCGCCTGCAGCCGCTGCTGCCTGTGCGCGGTGCCTGGCAAGCACACGAGCGACGGCGGCCGACATATCGTCACTCTGCTGCGGTACCGGTTCGGCCTGTACGGCGTCCACGATCCGTGCCTCGCGCTGCTGCGGCGCCGGTAGCGGGTCGCCGGATGCGGCGCGTTCTGCACGCATCCGGTCAATGACGCGCCGGGCTGCGGCCTGCTCGATCGTCATCCGGTCCGCGATCGCTGCCTCGTCCGCTCCCTGCTGGATCTCCCCGGCGGTCTTCGATGGGACGGTGGTGAGTTCGCTGTGCTTGTGCAGGGCGGTGGCGCGCTCGATGAGGCGGCGCGCGGTCGGGTCGTCCCGGTACTGCTTGGGGATCAGCGCCGTCTCATGGCTGCCGATGTTGTACCGGTTCCGGTACGCCTCAGCCTCGGCCGCGATGCTGTGCCACTCGGCAGCCTTCACGTCCCTGCCAGGCACGGGCCCGAGCGCATTCGTCCACGCGGGCTTCTCTTCCGCGAGCTGCGCACCCCGGACCATCACCCTCTGCCCGAGGTACGCCCGCAGACGGTCAAGCTCGGTCCGGTAGGACGCCGGCACCAGCTCATCGCGCAGCAGGACGGACGGCGCGAGATCATCGCTGACCGACGTGGTGGCCGCTGGACGCATGCTCCCCGTGTTGGCCGTGCTGGCCGTGTTGGCCTGTGGCAGTGCGACGGCGCGGAGCTGCTGCTCGTACCGGATGGCGTCACCGATGGTGATCTGGTGTGCGGTGCGGGGATCCTCCCCGCGTGCGGTGCGCTCGATCGCGGCCTGGGCCGGGGAGAGATCCTGCCGGCGTTCCAGTTCGACGGTCATCGCCTTCACCATCCACTGGTCCTTCAACACAGTTCTCTGTGTCTCTGTGTTTCCTGGTGTGGTGGGATCGATGGACTGCACCCGCTGCAGGGCCGCGCTACGAGCACCGGTGAGCTTGTCGGTCCACATGAGCGCGAAGGGGCGTGCCGCCCATTCCCTGTCCAGCCCCGTGTCCATCGGCACTTCGCCGGGCGAGCGGCGCGGCAGCTCGGCTCCTGTTGCGTACTTCGTGGCCTGGTCTGCGAGGCGGGCCAGGTGCTCATCCGACACCGCGCCGAGGGGACGGTGATCGGCGTTGGTGAGGAGGCTGGTGGCGGCGTCGATGCGCTGCTCGAGCCGGTACGCGAGGACGGCTGCCGGGTCCTGAGCTCCATCGAACCCGCGAAGGTGACCGGTGTCAGTGTGCCGCCCGCGTCCGGTGCTGTCCCTGTTGCTGTCGCGGCTAACGCCGGCGGCCTGGGCCAGCAGTGCGGCGGGGTCGAGTCCCTGGGTTTCTGCTGCGCGCAGGTGGGTGGCTACCGCTCCCCATGCCTCGTGCGAGGTGAACTGAACGGCGGTCCGTGGTCCCATCACCTTGGCTGCGATGCTCCTGGTCTTGGCTTCCCATGCGGCGTTCTCGACCTCGTTGTAGACGCCGGCGAGGGTGGCGACGTCACCAGTTCGGACGGCTTCAGTCCTGACTGCTTCGTGCGCGGACAGGGTGCGGTCGTAGTTCGCGGTGATCGTGGACAGGACGCTGTCGCGGGTGACGGTCTGGTCGTTGTCGTCGCCGAGGGCGACGTAGAGCCGGTTCGTCTCGCGTCCTCGGGTGGCTGCGACGTAGGCGCCGGCGCGGTCGGTCCGATCGTCGAGGATCGCGTGCGCGGTGTCTACGGTGGCGCCCTGGGCGCGGTGCACGGTCGCGGCGTAGCCGAGCTGGCCGTGCTCGTGAAGGTAGTCGGCGTCGACGGTGATCCGTCCACGGTGGCCTGCGTGCCGGAGGGTGATGCGCTGCCGCTCCTCCCCTGCAGCTGCATCGGCGACTGTGTTGGTGGCGGGGTCGGCGGTGACCTTTTCGACGATCCAGACGTCATTGTTCTTGACGAAGTCCTTACCTTGGTTGACCTGCAGTGTGCGGTCATTCTTACGCGTGACGACGGTGTCGCCGGCATAGGCGCGCAGGCCGTCGCGGAGGACCACGGACGGTGTTGCCTCGGTGATCGGACCGGTGCCGTCGGTGAGCTCGCCGGTGGCGATGCGGGCTGCCTGGGCGCGGGAGTTGAGGTCGGTGACGGTCGCGTTGTCGGTGGCGACCAGCAGCGAGGCCTTGCCCGCCTGGGTGTCGGCCATCCACGCGGCGAGGGCGTCCCGCGTCATGGCTTCAGTGGTACCGGCGGTGACGCGCTTGTTCTCGAGGTACCAGTGGAACGGGGTGTCCACGCCGGCGGCGGGTGGCTCGCGCAGCGCCAGGGACGCCTCCGACTCGCCTTCAGTGCGGAAACGGTGGACTTCCTCAAGGCGGACGGCTCCGACCTCGTTGTTGAGCAGGCGCAGCGCACCACCGGAGCCGATGGCGCCGAGCTGGCGGTCATCCCCGATGGCCCTGACGACGGCGCCATTGCAGGCGGCGACGGCGGCGACCTCGGCGAGCTTCGGGGTAGTGACCATGCCCGCCTCGTCGACAATAATCACATCCCCGGCACCGAGAGCGAAAGCACCTGCGCTGGCGCTCCTACCGGCTTGCTGGTTGCGGTGGGTGGCCAGGAACGCGTCGATGGTCGTTGCTTCGGCTCCGAGGTCCCCGCTCATGACGGCGGCCGCGGCGGCGGTGGGCGCGAGTCCGACGACCCGTCCACCGTTGTCCCGGACGGCGTCGGCGGCAAGCGACAGGCTCGTGGTCTTACCTGTTCCCGCGGGTCCGATGCCGAGGGTGAGCAGCTTCTCGTCGGTGGCGAACGCACGCGCCAGGTCGATCTGACCTTTGGACAAGGCGGGTCCACCGCTCGTGGCCAGGGCTTCTGTGTGCTGGGCGAGGATCTTCTCGAAGCGTTCCATCGAAACGGCCGGGATGACGGTCTTCTGTCCAGCGGCGAGGATCCTGTGCTCGGCGTTCAGCACCTCGTGCGAGGTGAACAGGCCACCGTCGGCCTGCTGGAACTGGCTTGATCCGTCCGCGCGCTGGAACTCGCGCAGGCGAGGCGCGATGACCTCCGGGGTGACCCGAAGACTGTGTGTGCCTGTGACGGAGCGGGTGACCTTTTCCACGGTTTCGTCGGTGATGGTCTGCCTGGGAAAGGCTTCTTTGAGGTGTCGGCGGGTCTGGGCGATGACGTGATTGCGGCCCCATGAAGCGCGCTTGGCTGACAGTTCGTGGACGATCTGGCGGGCGTGCTCGTGCACGTTGAGGTCGGCGACGCTCGGACCCACCCGGGCGCCGTCGGATGTGCGGGGTCCTGCGTTGCGAACGTGCTCGAGGAGGGCCGTTCCGACCGGCATCCCTATGCCGCCGTCCAGCCCGGTGCTGTAGTCCTTTTGCCATTCCTCAACCAACTCGGAGAGGCGGCGGGCACTCTTCTTCTCCGGTCGGGTCTCCAGTGTGGCCTGCTGTGCCAGGGCGATCTTCTGCTTGTCGGAGGGCGCGTACCCGTGCTTATGGGTGAACTCGGCTTCGAGCCGGTTGATGGCTCCGGCAATGTTGGTACGCCTTGAGGAGGCCCGGTGGATGCTGTCCAGGTCGATGCCGGCGACCTCGTACACGGGCTCCCCGCCGCTGGTGGAGCGGGCGACGGCGCTGACGCCGAGGGATGCGCAGACCTTCTCGATGACCTTCGCGTTGTATGTCTCGGACGCAGCGACGCCCATCCTATAGAGGGTGCGCCCGTCGATGGAGGACCACTTACCGTCGATGCCCATGACCTTGTTCGCGATGACGACGTGGTCGTGCAGCTGGGGGTCCCCCGCCCGGGAGTCGTAGTGCCGGAACTGGGTTGCTACCAGCCCTTCCTTAACGTCGACCTGCCGGACACCGTTCTTCCCGCGGCGGGTATAAAGCGCGTTCTTCTCGAGGAAGGTGATCGTCTCGGCGATGGCTTCGTTGTGCGCGGCCTCGATGGCTTTGCGGGCTTCGTCACCGCCGAGCGCCCACAGCAGGGACACGGATTTGGCGGGCGAGAACACCAGGTCGTACCCGGCGACGGTCTGTTTCGACGGGGTGATCTGCGCGGTAATGTACCGGGCGAGTTCTTCATTGCTGCGGGCGTTCCGGCCGTGGGACTCACGGAACAGCTCCCCACCGACCCGGGAGCGGATCTCGTGCATGACCTCTTTAGGCAGCGCCTTGTCCGCGTTGTCCGCGCCGCTCCACGCGGGACCGCTGGTGCGCCGGAATCGGGCTACTTCCTCGTCGATCCGGCGGGTCATCGTCGTATTCGCCGCATCGTACTGGTGGTACTTCTGACCCAGCTTCACATCACTCGCCGTTCCACCGGCGGCGAGGATACTTGCGGCCTCGGGGTGGAGCCCTTCGCCGAACAGGGCTTTCATCTGTGCTTCGGTGACCTCGCCGGTCACGCCCAGCAGCTGCTCTGAGTGTCCGACCCACTGCCCGGGAGGCATGCCCTCGACGGTGTAGTAGTCCCCCAGCTCCCGGTCGCCTGCGCGCAGCTCGTCGCCGCTGGCTACTTCTGAGGTGTAGTAGGCGTAGCCGTCCCCAGCGCTGAGCTTATGGACGGTCATCACCTTCTCATCCTTGCCCACTCCCCCACTGCGTCCGAGGCGGCACGCCGCGCAGAACCGACCTCAGTTATCGGGATGCAAGAGGTGTGACAGATTGTGCTGGTTGGAAGGGTACGAAATCGCATGGTGACGACGGAGGAGGAAGCCCAGATGAAGCGCCATGGAAACCAGTACGATTGGTCCATCGAATCTCGATGCGGTTGTGCACATGAGAATGAGCGGTGGGTAACACGGTTTTCGTTATCCACCGTTCGTTCGATTGTGTGGAACCGCGAACGGACGTTATCCACCAGGTGGGCAGCATAGAGACGTTGGGGTATCTCGGAGCTGTCCACGTGTGGTCAACGTCCGTTCGATCCAGCCCGAGCGTCAGCGAGGTCCGCATGGGTATCTCATGGGTGCCGGCGGTGGCATCGGGCATGGTCGGTGATCGGTTGGGGGTCCGCCCGTGGTGGACAGTCGCTAACCGTTAGGTTTGGTGGGAAAGATGCGCCGGTTCGCAAGTCGCGGCCGGAGCAGGATCAGCTACAGGTCTTGAACGCAGGATGAGTGAAGGGGACGAGTCATCATGGCAGCACCGAGGAAGTCAGCGCAGCAGGTCGCGGCACGGGAGAAGGCGAGGGCGAAAGCCCAGGAACTGACCGAGCGGCACGAGCGGTTGATTGACCTGGCGGCGCAGTTCTTCGAGCAGGAGCAGCAGGCCGAGCAGATCCGCGCCGAGGCGCGGGAGCGGGCCGATGCGATCCTGGCGAAAGCCGAGCAGGACGCCGAGGCGGCCGCGAAGGAAGCCGGCGCGAAGGTGCAGCAGATGCTCGACACCGGCGAGAGCCGGGCCGCGGTCGCGGCCCGGCTTGGGCTCAGTGCCGCCGAGATGAAGCGGGCCCTGGACGGGGCCGGCACCAGCTCTTCAACTAGGGACGCAGGAGACGCGGAGACCGAGCCTGCGCTGGCGGCGACAGCGGACGACGTCGCAGAGCAGGTCGCCGCAGAGACGAAGGCCGCGTAGCGGGTGAGGCTCCGACGGCATGAATCCGGGCTGGGATTTCTGGTCCTTGGTAGTGCCATCGCTTGCGTGACTCTTGCCCTCATCGTCTTCGGTGCAGCCGCTGTGACGTGGCAGCCTTTCGTAGCTCTCGTTGCTGCTGCTGGTTTGGGGATCTGGCTTTTCCGCTTCGGCTCGCGTCATGCGTGGGTAGCACTACTGGTTCTGGCCGGAACACTGGCCGTGTTGTTCTTACTCGCGGGCAACTCCGAGGTCATCCGGTCGGTGCCGGTCACGTGGATATTCGGTTTCGCAGCCGGATCAAACTTCGGTGTGGCGTGGAGGATGACGGCTCGCAAACCGGCGGCGTTGTCGGCCGCGAGGTAAGTCGGATCGTGTCGGTGTGTGGCGCGGCCGTGGCGCGCGTACCTGGTGCGCGGCACCGGAGCCGGGTCGAGGTTGAGTGCGAGGACGGCGGTTCGTCGCCGGCGACCACAGCTCGAGGTTCCCGTAGCGGCGGCGAACCGCCCCGCCCACCAGCGGCGAGTTGACCGGTTTACGCTTCCCTGCCCTGACTGCCCGGGCCGGGGCTGGTGGTGCAGGGTTGTTGCTCCCTGCACCACCGGTGCCCGGTGCTACTCGGCCGCGTACTCTTCCGCGATCATCTCCTCCTCGTCGGCGTGGACTTCCTCGAACGTCTCGCCCGGCTCTGCCTGCGCTTCCGGCTCGTCGTCCTGAGTTTCGTCCTGCGTCTCGACCGGTTCGGTGTCCTGCGTCTCTGGCGCGGGTGCCGGTGCTGGCTTCGGGGTTGGTGCGGGTGCGGGGTGGGTGATGAGTCGTTCCACGTCGCTGAGTTCGTAGCCCCATATGGCCAGTTGCGTCAGGTAGTGCTTGGCGGTGGGATCGGACCCGCGCCATGACTGGCGGTTCATACGCTTCTCGTATCCTGCGAGGACCATGGCGAGGGCGTTGGTTTCGTGGCGGGCGTTGGGGCGGCTGGTGATTTTCGCCAGCTCCGAGCTGGTGCCGTACCCGGTGGCCTTTGGCTCCTTGCCGGTGAGCAGTTCGGCGGCGAAGTCGCTGTGCTTGGAGAGTCCTTCGGCGACGGTGTACGCGTGGACTCCCATCGCGTGGGCGACGAAGCGGAGGGCGTTCTTCGGGGCGGTCTTGCCTTTGAGCAGTCCTTTCACGAAGTTGATGCGGACCACCTCAGCGGCGTCCCATGCCTTGTTGTTCTCGATCACGGTCCGGCGTTCGGCTTTGTCCTCCTCGCTCATCTTCCCGGCGCGGGGCGCTCCGGGCTTGGTGAAGCCTGCGGCCTTCCAGTCGGTGTTGATGTAGGTCGTGCTGACTCCCGAGTAGGTCCACCGGACGTAGGCGGCGTCTGCGTCCTTGACTGTGAGTGCACCGCCGTCGGCGGTGCGCAGGTCGCCGATCTTGGCCATGGGTCCCTTGCAGTCGTAGTAGGCGATTGAGTCGTCCTCGATGAGGGTCAGTCCTGCGGCTTCGGCTTCGGCCTTCGCGGCCGCGACAGCGGCCTCTCGGGCGCGGTCGTCGCGGATGCGCTGGGCGGTGTGGTCGAAGCTCTGCGGGTTCTCCTTGGCCGTGGTTTCGAGCTTCACGATCGCTTCGGTGTCTCCGGCGAATTCCTCGATCACTGCGGCCATGTCCAGCGTCATGCCAGCGGCGAGGAACGCGGTCGCGGTGTCGTCGGCGCGGACTTTCAGGGCCGCGTCAACGGTGGTTTTCTTCGCCCCGGTCTTGCGGGCGATCTGCGTTGCCGACACACCGAGCAGGGACAGCTGGTGGAATGCTTCGGCGCGGTCGTGGTCGGTCAGTTCGCGCCGCTGGTCGTTCTCCACGATCTGCTTCGCGAGCCGGTCGGCTTCGGTGAGGGAATCGACGACGTACACGGGGATGGTGTCGAGGTTGTTCTCGACGGCGGCGAGGGTGCGGCGCTGGCCGTACAGGACGTGCAGGGTGCCGTCCTCGGTGCGGTGGGCGACGACGGGCTGAATGACTCCGTGCTCCTTGATGGAGGACAGGAAAGCCTTGTCCAGCTGGGCATCGGCGCGCACGTTCGTGTCGATGGTCAGCTGGGCGGGGTTGATCTGTTCCAGAACAGACATAGCGGTTGTGCTCCTTAGCGATGCAGGTGAGTGGTGTCGGGACCCTTGGTGACCAGCAGTGGATCCTTTCCCCGTTGTTTTTTGCCTGCTGGCGAGCTCGCTCGCTCGTTCCCGACGGAGCAGTGTGCAACCCGGAGGGCGGTGGTGGTGGGAAACCTCGAAGGAAATAAGCGACGAAGGAGCGCCGTAGAGGTTTGTCGCCGGCACCGTCGGCGCAGCCGATTGACGCTGTGGAGCGGGGACGGATAATCCGAAGGACAGCAGCAAAAACACCCGGATTGGATGCGACGAAGGAGCAGCCTGGCCGGAACAGGCCGGAGCGAAGCGAGAGGACCATTGCCCTGGGTGGAGCGCCAGCGGAAGCCAGGGGAGCATGAGAACTGCCGGCCATCCGCAGGCGCCGGCCACCTTCCGGTGGGCACGAAAAAGGGCGGCATGGCTGGTGGCCGTACCGCCCTGAATCGAGCTGTTTTGCTGACTGGCCGGGCGCCTACTCGAAGAGATCCTTGTCCGCGGCCGACGTCCAGGTGAAGTCGACGCGCTCGGGGTGAGAGAACGTGACGGGCGCGGCCTGGATACGGTCCTCGAGCATGTCCTCGAAGCTGGGTGCCGCGAGCTGAGGCACGTGGACGGTCAGGCTCTCGCTGAATGGCTTTGCCAGGGTGATGCTCGAGGCGGGTTGCGCGATGTAGTCCGTGGTTCCCATGGTCGTTCCTTCCTGGTCGGTGGCTTGGGTTTCACTGTACGTGTCGGCCCTGTCAGTGCTGGGTGTGGTGCCCGGCTGGTGCTGCGCGGTAGGTGGAGCTCGTGGCTGGGGCCGGTGGACGCGTCAGCGTGTATGGCGGCGGCCGGGGGAGCGTGCGGCGGAGGCCGCCGCCCGCGCACCCATGGAACGCCCGGGCACCTGAGTCCTGCGGCTGGGGACGGGAAGAGGGCCGGACTCCCGTGGGGGTGGGTGTCCGGCCCTCGGCCTGGGATTTAGCTGGTCCCGTTACCGGGTGTGCCTGCTAATGGGGGTAGGCGGTGCGCTCGTTCTGCGCGGCCAGCGGGAGCAGTCCGTGCCCGACCATTTCGCGCATCAGCCGTGCGAGGCGATGCCGGTGGTCGACCTCGATGGCCTTGTCGAAGTAGGCTGCGGCGACGGAGGACGATCCGCGGTACCAGCGGAGCCAGCCGAGGAAGCAGAACAGCGGGGCGCGGTCCTCGGTCGGGGTGTACGCGAGGATATTGACCAGCAGGTCCTCGGTGGCTTCCACGCGGGACCAGTCGGGCTGTCCCTCGTACCGGCCGGTAAGGACCTGCTGGTAGGTGGCCTCGTCGTCGGCGGCGCTGATCGCGTCGGCCATGATCCGGTCCCGTACCGGCTTGATGAACAGCCATCCGGCGAGGTCGCATGCCTCGTTCTCCTCGACGTTCTCCCCCAGTGCTTCGTTCCACTGGGCGCGGGCGATGCGCATGCTCGCGTGGTCGAAGTCCAGCTCGTCCGGCACCCCGCCGAGGTGCACGAGGTAGGTGAACTCGGTGATCGTGGTGTGCGCTTCGTCCGAGCCGATGAACGCGGGATCGGCGGTCAGCTTCGCCGGTTCCTCCTGCGTGCTGTAGCCCCGGTAGATCAGCTCGGCGTTGATCGCGCTGTCGCGGATCTCGTCCGAGGGGTTGAGGTCGCAGCATCCGTTGTCCTCGCAGAAGTAGGGCATCCAACCCCTGTCGGTGATCAGCCAGCCGTTGCGCAGGCTGATCCCGACGTTCTCCAGCTCGGCCTCGATCGCGCGTGCGTAGGTCATGTAGGGCTTGGCGTCGGGGTTCTCGCCGGTGCGGGCGGCGTCGGCTACCTCGTTGGTGTAGACGAACATCAGGACGCCGTCGGCGGCGGTGTCCGCGAGCAGGTAGTGCAGGGCTACCTTGGCGAAGTCGGCGGCGGGCGTGGTGTCGGCGGGGATACCGATGCGCAGGGTTGCTCCGGTGGAATTGCCGCGCAGGGTGACGAACGCGAAGGACTCGCGCGGCTGGAAGCCGAGCGCGTTCGGGATGTAGGCGAGCATGTCAGCGGCCGTCGTCGCGGTCAGCTGGTGGCCCTTCGGGGTGTTCTCGTTCACGGTGTTGCTCCTTCGATGCAGTGGTGGCGTCGGGACCCTTGGTGACCAGCAGTGGGTCCTTCCCCCGTTGTTTTTTGCCTGCTGGCGAGCTCGCTCGCTCGTCCCCGACGGAGCACTGTCAACCCGAAGGGCAGGGCCTGCCGGATACCTCGAAGGAAATAAGCGACGCAGGAGCGCCGTAGAGGTTTATGGCCGGCCCCGTCGCGCAGCGATTGACGGTGTGGAGCGGGGGCGCATAATCCGAAGGACAGCAGCAAAAAACATCAGGGTCGGGTGCGACGAAGGAGCGCCCGGGCCTTGTCAGGCCGGAGCGAAGCGAGAGGACCGTTGCCCTGGTTGGAGCGCCAGCGGAAACCAGGGAAGCACTACAGGTGACACACCCGCGGCCGCCGGCCCCGCATCGTTTGTCCCTGGGCCGCAGCAGCAGCAGTAGGTGAAAGCCCGGAAGGCTAAGCGGGTAACCGTTCACGGTGGCGGCCGCCGGCTACCGGAGGGTTAAAAGGTGGAAGCGGGAGGCTGCACCACCAGCTCCCGCTTCCGTACTGCTTTTCTTGCATTCCCCTGCATCGAGGAAATCTATGGGGCCCGGTTCTTCTCTTCCTCGAGAGTCCGTCGGCCTGGCCGGAGGGCTCCCGGTGCTACCGGTTCCCACTTCCTGCCATTGTTGTGCTTGCGCTGCAGGCGTTTCACTTCACGCATCACAGCTGCCTCGATCAAGTCTGTCACAGACCGGTACCCCTCAGCATTGCCTGCGGCAAGGAACGCAGCCCGCACCTGGTCAGCGTCGTCTTGTGTGAAGTACGGGGTGAAAGACGCCGGCTTGCTCTTGCTCACCTACTAATCCTCGTCATCGAAGGCTCCCGGCGGCGGCGGCGGCGGTGGCTTGGTGTCACCGCGCAGCTGTTCGAGGTCAGCCCTGCTGTAGGTCTGAATCAGGTCCTTCCACTCTGCTGGCAGCTGGAACTTATGCAGCGGGCAAAGGGTGATCTGCTCATCCGCGACATAGGCCCAGAGCTTAGGTGTTCCGTTCCCGGTAGTGGTCAGTGGGGATGTCCGACCGCACTCGGCGCATTCCGCGACGCGTTCGCTCGTTCGCGAGTTCATGGGCATCCTTCCAGTGTGTCAGCGCACCGCCTAGGTTTCGTGCTGTCCGCCGGCGTGCTGGAATGCCGCGCAGCGGCTTTAGATGATGTTGCCGTTAGGCCAGTCATAGAGCCGGGCGAGGCGGACGATGGACGTCGGTGTGCCGTCCTCGGTGAACTCGAACCCTGAGTGTTCATGGCTTCCGCCGGCATGGGCGATCGCTGCGAGGACGAGGGCCAGCACGTCACGGTCCAGGCCCGGGATGACGTCGCCGAGGTCGACCAGCGCTCCCCCGTCCCCAAGGGACGCGACCAGCAGCAGGAACCGGCGTTCGCCACCGGAAAGCCCTCCAAGGTTCTCCTCGATCGCCTCAAAGTCGACATAGGGCCAGCGGCTGCCCATCCCGATCCAGGGCTGCCCCGGCCTGGCGAATCGGCCCTCATGAGCCCGGATCAGCAACTCCGTTGCTGCCTCGATCGTGTAGGTGCCTTTCGCCCAGGACCTCAGCCCGCAGTGATGCTCGTTCGTGAGCGCTTGCACCTCGGGAGTGCTGGTCATGGGCTATCTCTCTCCTACTAGGCGCCCTACAGGGCAGGTCGCTGTGATTAGCATGGTGCGTTGGTGGCCAGCGTAGGGCCGGCCACCAACGGTTGTCCCGCGATGCTGTGCAAGCTGCGGGCTAGAACGGCGGCTCGCTCTCCGGCCCGTTGCCCCATCCACCGGCACTACTAGAACCAGCTCCTGCAGGGGCTCCCCACGGATCATCGGCGGGCTGCTGCTGCCACGAGTTGCCCGGCTGCGCTCCTCCCTGGAGCCCTCCCCCGCTCTGGGCGTTGCCTCCACCGGCACCGTTGTTACCGGATCCGCTGCGCTGGATGCGGGTGACTTTCGCCGAGGCGTAACGCAGGCTCGGTCCGACCTCGTCGACCTCGAGTTCCATGACGGTGCGCTTCTCGCCTTCCTTGGTGTCATAGCTGCGGGACTTCAACCGGCCCTGGGCGATGACCCGGGTTCCCTTGGTCAGGGTCTCAGCGACATTCTCGGCCGACTCGCGCCAGACATTGCAGCGCAGGAACAAGGTTTCCCCGTCCTTCCAGTCATTACTCTGCCGGTCGAACGTGCGCGGGGTGCTCGCGATGGTGAAGTTCGCGACCGCTGATCCACTGGGGGTGAAGCGGAGTTCGGGATCCGCGGTGAGGTTCCCGATGACGGTGATGACGGTTTCTCCGGCCATGATGCTCAACTACCTTTCGTATGGGTGCTGGTGTTGTCGTTGAATGTCGGCGCTGCTGGTAGCTACCGGGTTGTTCCTGTGCTGCCGGACAAGGCTTGTAATGCAAGGCTTGTTTTACAAGCCTTGTCCGCGGCTGCCTACTTGCCATCGAGGGCGATGACCTGGCTTATCTTGGTGGGGTTCAGGCCGGACCAGTGGTCCTCGCTGCCGTCCTTTTCGTAGACCACGACGGGTGCCTGGCTGTAGCCGAGCTCGTCGGTGACGTAGGCCAGCGCCTGGTCGTTGGTGGTGATGTCCACGGTGACGAACTGGACGCCGGCGGCGTCGAACAGTTCCTTCGTCTTCTTGCATCCGAAGCACCCGGTGGGCTTCTCGAAGATGGTGATGGTCATGGCGCTCAGTCCTTGGTTACGTATCGGTTTTAGTGAGAGTCGACTGCTGTGCTGCTGGTACTAATTCTACCGTTTATCCATCTGAATAAACAGCACTTATCCTGCACGGATACGATTATTTTCGACTCTTGTTTTCGTCCACTGGGCCAACGATTTCCAGCTGGGACCAGTTCTCGCGCGGTTCTCCGGCGGCTTCGTGGAAGTGCTGGTGGTTGCGCAGCTCGGGGTGGGCTTCGATGTAGCGGCGGACGTCTTCAGCGCATATGTCGGCCTTGTCGTAGACGGGCTGGATCCAGTCATTGTCTTTGGGATTCTTCTGCAGCCAGGCGAACATTGCATCTTCGTCGACGGCAATTCGGACGTAGTCGGCCTGGGTAACAGTCCGGTTCATGGAGAACAGCATTTCGGGCATCAGTGCTTGCCTGCTTTCGGGCTAGTGGATGAGGCTGGTGAGGTCGAGGGCCGGGCCGCACCCCGCCCGATGGGGCGGGGTGCGGCCTTCGTCAGCGAGTCCTAGCAGCGGTGGATGCATCCGTAGGGCTTGGTGAACTCGTCGTCCAGCTCCTCGGCCGTGGCGGGCAGGTGGGCCGGCCCGTCTGCTTGTCCGTGCTTCCAGTACCAGAAGACCTCTGCGGTGATCGCCTTGTGGCACGCGTCCTCGGCGCGGTACCAGTGCGTGTAGGTGTCGCCCTCAATGTAGGTCCCGTACCCGTACAGGGTGCCGACCTCGTCTCGGTGGGTGGCGGTGGCGAAGAAGACGTAGGGCCAGGACCCGGCGTCCCATCCATCGGTGCCCCACGCGCCCATGACCTTCCATGGGCTGCCGGTGAGGGTGTCGAGCCAGTCGTACCCGTCGCCGGTGCGGTCATCCACAGGCAGGACCGGGGCGGTGATGGTTTCCTCGGTGTCCTTCGTGGTGGTGCTGACCAGAACTGCGGTATCAGTATTCAGAGGGTTCATGGGGTGTTGCTCCTTATCGATGCAGGTGGTGAGGTCGGGAGGCCTTGGTGACCAGCAGTGGCCTCTCTCCCCCGTTGTTTTTTGCCTGCTGGCGAGCTCGCTCGCTCGTCCCCGACGGAGCAGTGCTCAACGCCGTAGGTGCGAGGGTGCACCCAATCCTGGGAGGAAATAAGCGACGCAGGAGCGCCGGACAGGATGGGTGTGCCCGATGCCGGCGGAGCCGGTTGACGCTGTGGAGCGGGGGCGCATAATCCGTAGGACAGCAGCAAAAACGTCAGGGTTGGATGCGACGAAGGAGCGGCCTGGCCAGAACGGGCCGAAGCGAAGCGCAGGACCATTACTCTGGTCGGAGCCCTAGCGGAGACCAAGGAAGCACTAGAGCCGGAAAACTTTCTTTGTTGGCCACCCGCTCCCCGGGGAGTGGGTAATCCTCGTTTCACTTGAAGGTGACGATATGTCATCGAAAGCTCAGAATCACGCGGTTCTAGGAGAAGCTGTCAGATTCTAGGCTTGCAAATACCTCGCGCCTGAACTGCAACTTTTGTCATTGCAATAAGGAATAATGGTTCGGATGAGCCACAACACCGGTGACAAATCAGTTCCTACCCGAAAGGTCGGTTCAACCGCGGGCATGAACACCTCATCAGCAATCGCCGAGATGGCTTCCGGGATGCTAGGCAAGACGGACTTCTCCAAGGCCCTCGGCCTGAACACCTCATCCGCGATCATCGACCTGGTCGACAGCCTTCACGACAAGACGGACTTCTCCAAGGCCCTCGGCCTGAACACCTCATCAGCAATCGCCGAGATGGCTACCGGGATGCTAGGCAAGACGGACTTCTCCAAGGCCCTCGGCCTG
>NZ_JBTNDU010000026.1:0-20976 GCF_054510835.1 Arthrobacter sp. TmT3-37
CGCCCACGTCTTCACCTACGGCGGCAACGTGAAGGAAGAGGGCTTCCTGAAGATGCTCTCCGACCTGATCGGCCAGTACCGGTACACGTCGGTATCGACGTCGAGGCAGAAGGACAGCCGCTCCACGAGCCGCCAGGACTCCACCGACGACATCCTCTCCGTCGCGGACCTCGCCGCGATGCCCAAGGGCCGGGCCATCATGCTCGGCTCCGGCTCCCGGGCCGTCCTGCTGCGCACAGTCCCTGTCAGCGACCGCCCCTACGCGGACAAGGTTGCGGCGTCCGAAGCCGCTCACAATGACACACGGGTCGCCTCTGCATCCGCTGCAGCGAGACCTCCGGTGGTGGAAGCCACTGCCGAGGTTCCTCCCAACCCGGTTGTCGCTGCCGGCGGTAACCGGTGGTTGGCAATGGTTAAGGAGTAGAGAAGTGGATCTACATGCGCCCTTCGGGGCCGACGACTCTGCCGATGATGTGTTCCCCGGCGAGGAACCCGAGACCGATAGCGCCCGCCCAACTCAGCGGACCGCGCAGCCTGCTCCCGAAATGGTTTTCGACAACCTCGAGGAGTTCGTGACCGAGTTCCTGGTGCACCAGTATCAGCGGCCCGTGGTGTCTCATGGACGTGCGGAGTTCACCTGGTGCGCCAGCTGGTGGCGACACAAGGAAGCCGTCAACCGGCTCAACGCCCTCTGGCGCGCCTGGGAAGCCTTACGCCTCGACCCGACAACCGGATTGGCGAACTGGTGGAACAACTACGCCGACCCCACCATGGCCGCCCTCTTCTCGGGCACCGGCCCCTTCCAGGGCTGCACGGCAATGGAGCACAAGCCCGCGAACAAACCACTACCCATCGTCCGAGCACCGGAGGGCTTGTACTCGGCCTGACCCAATTACTCATGTAAGTAGATGAGTCATGCAGGTGTCGCCCCAGATGAGACGCAACACCAGGAAAGGCCCTCTGCCCCGCCCCCTGACCAGTGCCAGTGCCAGTGCCAGTGCCAGATGAAGGGTGTTGCTCATTTCAATGACCGTCAGGTAACGAGGATGAACGTCGTCAGGGCGGTGACGGCGGCAAAGATTAGAAGGATCACGCCGAGGATGAGGGCTTTGCGCTGTTGCTTTCGTCGGTATTGTCGTTCAATTTCGGCGTGTTGTGCTGCCACGTAGCGCTGCTTCGCTGCTCGTGACTGAGTTGATTTGCGCTTGTTTGATCCCATGTCCTAATGACCTTCCACTCGGTCGAGGCATTCCCTGTCGATCACGGCCGTGGTGTCCGGGCGGTGAGGAGTTCGGCAAGTTCATCGGGGTGCCTGGAGGACACCAGCCAGTACGGTGCGGGGTCTTCCTTGTCGGTGATCTCGATTTTCACGACGGCGTCGATCCATCCCCTGATACAGAGGTAGGTCAACCCGTGCAGGCCCGTTCCCCGTTGGGCGGTGGCTTCTTCCTTGATGAAGGCCTCCGCTGTGCCGACATACATCCGGTCAATCCGGGCACGGCCGACCTGCAGCACGGAGCGGGTCACCACGATGGTGGGAATGGACGTCACCATCATGATCACGAGGAAGATCAGGGTGATGACGGATGCCATGACCCCGATAGTCATGTCGATGGGAGCGAAAACGACCGCCGGGACGAAGGCCAGGCCGACAATGATCAGCCACACCCAGAAGTTCGGGTACAGGCGTTCCTTCCACAGGACCGGTTCATCTGCTGCCGACAACCCATCGGCGGTGAGGGTACTTTCCGGGGTAGGGACCGGGGGAGGGGTACGTCCACCAGGGGATGGGTGTGCCGGCGGTGCGGCAGCCGGCGGGTCGGATGGGGGAATGATTGCCCCTGGTTCGTGGGGTTGTTGCATGAGGTGGGTCCCGTCGGGTGAGTGGTTGTTAGCGGGTGCTGGGGCCGGTGATGTCGGCTTGCTGGGTGGGAGGTATTTCGGGGTGTTGCGGTGGGTCCTGGAGTTCCGTGGAGTGTGTGGCTGATCGGGGGCGGTTTCTGCGCATGAGGAAGAGGGTGGTCGCGGCGAGGAAGAGGATCGCTGAGACCCAGGTGTTGATGCGCAGTCCGAGGATGGTGTTGGCGTAGTCGGAGCGCATGAGTTCGAAGAAGAACCTGCCGGCGGTGTAGAGGGCGACGTACAGGGCGAGGACGGAACCGGCGCCAAGGGTGGTTCTCCGATCCAGGATCAGGATCAGGGCTGCTGCGATCAGGCACCACAGTGACTCGTACAAGAAGGTCGGGTCGAAGTATCCCAGGACGACCGGCGTTCCGTCGGGGTTGAGCTGTGCCCGTCCGGTGCCGGCGTCCATGGCGTGGATCTGCAGGGCCCAGGGTGCGGTGGAGGGATCCCCGTAGAGTTCGTTGTTGAACCAGTTGCCCCACCGGCCCAGGGCCTGGGCGATGAGAACTGCCGGGGCGGCGGCATCGGCGAACGCGAGGAAGGTGACGTTGTTGCGGCGGCAGCCGATGTACGCGCCGAGGGCACCGAGAGCGATGGCTCCCCAGATGCCCAGGCCGCCTTCCCAGATCCTCAGCGCGTCGACAGGGTCCTTCCCTGGCCCGAAGTAGAGCTGATAGTCGGTGATCACGTGGTAGAGCCGGCCACCGATGATGCCGAACGGAACCGCCCACATCACGACGTCGAGGACCTGGCCGGGCTGGCCGCCTCGGGCGTCGAGGCGGCGTCCGGTCAGCCACACCGCGGTGACAATCCCGGCGAGGATGCACAGCGCATAGAAGTTCAGGGTGATGGGTCCGAACTGGAGGGCGCTGATCGTGGGGGAGGGAATGTAGGTATCCGGCGGTGCGGGGTTCATGACTGATCCGATGGTCGGGTGGAACTGCTGGTGACAGTGCTGGTGACAGTGCTGGTGACAGTGCTGGGGGTGGTGTTTTCGGTGGTGTCGGGGATAGGGGCCGGTGGGGTCGTGCTGTGCGGGGTCTCGGGAAACTCCTGGTGCCCGGACTGCTGCTGGAAGTGGTGTTGCAGGTAGGTGCGGATCCTGTTTGCTTCCTTGCCGAGTCCGGGGTCTTCCCCCCGGGCGAGGAGCCCGTATTCCATGACCGTGTTCCCGTCCGTCGAGGTGGACGCGGCGATCCAGGCGCGGCGGCGTGGAGTAATGAGGGAAAGGATGAGTCCGGTCAGGGCCAGGGTGGAGAACACGAGGGCCCCGATCTTGCCTGGATCGTAGGTGATGTCCAGTGCGACGAAGCGTTTGAGGCTGTCGAAGGTGATGGACCCTCGTCCGTCGGGCAGTTCGTAGGTCTGCTCCGGTTCCAGGACGATGCCGCCTGCGTCCAGGTCCCGTCCGTTGAGTTGCGTCAGCTCGGTGGTGTCGAGCTGATACACGGATCTGGGGGTGCCGTCATCGAGGCCGAGGTTGCCGTAGTAGGAGTTCAGGTTCAGCCGGGGGTTGAACGGGTCGGGATCCGAGCCGAAGGCAAGCCCCGTGTCGTCGACGACGGCGGTGGGCAGGAAGAACCCGACGAACCCGAGCTGGTCGGGTTGCGCGTCGGGGGCTTTGATGACGATGGTCGAGGTGTAGGCCGAGTCCGTGGGCTGGGCGGGTACGGGCCCGGAGAACGCGATGTTGCCGTCGCCGTCACGCACGGTGATGACCGGCGCGTAACCGTTTCCGACGAGGTAGACGTTGGTTCCGTCCATGCCGATCGGCGCGTTGACTTTCAGCTCCTGCCGGACCAGGGCGGAATCGGGGTTCTCCTGCACAGTCATGGTGGCGGTGAAGTCCAGTGGCTGCCCGTAGGTGGCTGGGTCGTCCCGGTTGAAGGTGACATCGAAGTCCTCGAGGGTGAGGGCGAAGGGTGCCAGGGTGTCCTCGTTGAAATTTGTTCCGGGGGTGAAGGAGTCGTAGCCGATCAGGGCGTTGGTGAATCCTTCACCCTCCACGATGAGTTTCTGCCCCCGGTACCCGAACATCCCGCCGACTGCGACGGCTACCAGCACCCCGATCAGGGCTGTGTGGAACAACAGGTTCCCTGCTTCTTTCAGGAATCCCCGCTCGGCCCCGACGGAGGGCCGGCCGGTGTCCGTATCCCGCACGTCGACCCGGTACCCGAGCTTGCGAAGAATCGCGGCCGCCTCTGTGACCGTGGCAGTGAGGCTGCGATGTGCAACAGAGGGAGGCTGGCCGGCCGAATCCAGGCCTGGACCAGAAACCGGATCCGGGACCGGGGCGGGGCGGTTTGGCAGGGTGAGTGTGCCGTGCTGGGGAAGGCGGGAGAGTCGTCGCGGTGTGCGGGGCGGTGTTGCCCGTAACGCGTTCAAATACACTCTGGTGCGCGGAATGACGCAACCGATGAGCGATGTGAACAGCAGCAGGTAGATCGCGGAGAACCAGACGGAGGAGAAAACGTCGAAGAGCTGGAACCTGTCCAACCAAGGACCGGTATCAGGGTTGTCCTGCAGGTACTGGGTCACGACCGCCGGGTTCGCGGGACGCTGCGGGAACAAGGACCCTGGCACGGCAGCAACCGCGAGCAGGAGCAGGAGCTGCAGTGCAGTGCGCATGCTGGTCAGCTGCCGCCACACCCAACGAAGCATCTCCACCGGCCCGAGAGCGGACACCCGGACATCGTCCTTTGCCGGTCCGCCCTTCTGACGGGGGACGGGACGGCGGCCCTGTCCCGCGTCGGGCTTCGTGTCAGCTGACATGGTTCCGGTCCTGCTGCTCATCGACCCCGCGCACGAATGACATCCCTGCCCTAAGCCCTATGACCGTTGTTGCTGGTGTGTGGGAGAGGGCGTTGGTTTTGGCGGTGGTGCTAGCGGTGGCTGTGGGGGTGTTAAGGGCGTCGCTGATCAGGGTGCGCAGGGTCGTTTCGTCGGCGACGCCGAGGATCCGTGCTGCGACTCTGCCCTGCCGGTCCAAGACGAGGGTGGTGGGGACGGCCTGGGGTGGTACGTAGTCGGTGAGCTGGAGCAGCAGCTTTCCGTTGCGGTCCTCGAAACTCGGGTAGGTGATGCCGAAGGTCCGCTCGAATGCTTCCGCGGTCGGCTTCTCATCGCGGACGTTCACCCCATAGAAGCGCACACCATCGGGGGTGAATCGTTCACTGAGTTGCTGGAGGGAAGGCGCTTCCACTCGGCACGGGGCGCAGGCCGCGTACCAGACGTTCAGAACGACGACGTCTCCGCTCCAGTCACCGGAGGTGACCGGAGTCCCGTCGAACAGGGTTCCCTGCACGTCCAAGGGTTCGCTGCGCTCCTCCGGCGCGTATTCGGCCACTGACCCGTCCCCGGCGATGTAGTTCTTGTTATCGCCGGCGCGGGCCTGGTCGGCGAGATCATCGTTGGCTGTTGCGCAGCCGGCGAGAACGAGGCAGGAAGCGACCAGCATCGCCGCGGCGCGACGGGACCACACGGTGGCCCGTGCCGGGCGAGGTACGACCGACAGTATGGTCGGGTGGGGGTGGTATTTCACGAAGGTTCCCTCCGGTTGTAGAGGTACGGGAGTGGACGGCCCGGCGCGCCGGCGGTGTCCTTAGATGGGGGTGAGGAAAGTGCCGGCAAGGTTCTGCAGTTGGTAGATCCACAGCATCCACACACCGGTGACCATGAGCGCTCCGACGAGAATCAGTAGGGACCCGCCGATGATGTTGAAGACACGGATGTGGCGGCGGACGAAGGCCAAGGCGGTCGTGACCCATTGGACTCCCAGGGCGACGAGGACGAAGGGGATCCCGAGACCGAGGCAGTACACGAATCCCAGGACAGCTCCCCGCCACGCGGTGCCCGTCGTGGTGCTCAGCGCCAGGACAGCGCTGAGGGTCGGACCCATGCACGGTGTCCAGCCGAGACCGAAAACGACACCCAGCAGGGGTGCTCCGGCGACCCCTGTTTTCGGGCGCCACGTGATTTTCGCTGTCCGCTGGAGGAACGAGACCCTGCCAACGAGGGCCAGGCCCATCACGATCACGAACAGGCCCAGGACCCGGATGAGTGGGTCCTGCCAGCGCAGCAGCCAGGATCCCATGACTCCGAACGCCGCCCCGTACAGGGTGAACACGAGCGCGAATCCGAGGATGAACAGAGCCACCCCGGTTAGTACCCGTCTGCGGTTGTCCGGCCGTCCCGGTTCGGTGAGCCCTGAGACGTAGCCGAGGTACCCGGGGACCAGCGGCAGGATGCACGGGGAGAGGAAGGACACGATCCCGGCTGTCATCGCCAGCGGAATCGCCGCGAGCAGGGCCCCGGACTGAACAGTGTCGGCGAAGAACTCACCAACGGTCATGGCAGTCTCCCCGAGCTGAGGGGCGTATGCCCGCCGTCCATCGTCACGCCCGTCTTGATGCCCGTTGTCCTGTCCGCAACTACGTCGGTGCTCGGACCAGGTTCTCCGCTCGTGCCGGTGGCCACTTCCACCTGCAGATCACCCACCACATCACTGGTCGAGGAGTTAGCCGGGTGATTGGCCTGGTGGTGGTACGGGTGGTTGGTGAGGTGGGTTTGAGGCAGCACGTGTCAGGCGCCGCCAGCATCGATGACGGTGGTGAAGGTCATGCCGTTGTCGACTGACTTCTCCAATCCGTTCTCCGTCGTTACCCAGACTTCCATGCCGTTGGTCGTCCGTTTCGTGGTGACCGCTGAGGGCTGCGCAGAAACTTTCCCGGCCTGCTCCCAGGTGATGCCGGCATCTGTGCTGGTCAGGACGTCACCGGCGGGAAGCACGCCGATGAGGTCCGAGCCGTCGGTGACGGCGGCTACCAGGACGACCGGGGCATCTGGTTCCTTCGTCCAGGTCTTTCCTGCATCCTCGGACCGGTAAATACCATCTTCGGTCGTCGCGACCGCGAGCTCCGTGGCAGGGTTCCCGGCCAGGGTGTAGGGGCTGATCTGCGTGGTCGCGTCGGTCCAGGAGCTGCCGTCCTTGCTGACCCGCAGGGTGCCGTCGAACCCGATGATCCCCTGGTAGGTGGTGGTCAGGGTATGGAAGTCAGACTCGCCACCACGGGCAACCTGCGACCAGGTGAGCCCATCGGTGGAGCTGATCAGTCCCACTGGGTTAGGCAGATCGACGCCGGGACCCGGGTGGCCGGAAGCGAAGTAGGTTCCGTCGCTACCGACGGTGAAGCCCATCAGATCAATCGTCTGCCCCATGGGTTCGGCGGACTCACCGTTGACCGTGAAAAGGCCCTCGTGAGAGGCGATCAGCACCGATTGCGTATCAGGGTCCACCGCCAGCCCATGGACGTGGGAGGGATACGGCTGGGCCGATGCGGCCGACCCTGCACCGTCATCGCCGACCGCTGAGCCGGCTGCCGAGCCGGCTGTTGAATCGGTCGATGACGTGCACGCCACAGTCCCCAACGTCAGGGCGAGGGAGACCCCGACCAGGGCGCGCCGGCGCCAGGCACGGGGCACACGTCCCGCAGCAAGGAAAGCAGGCGAGGAAGCAGCGGAGGACGGAGTGGGAGAAGCAGTGGGGGAAGTCATGGGGTGATGTATCCGATCAAAGGGTGCGTCCCTGCTGGTGCTGCCGTCGGTGCTCGGTGTACTCGGTGTTTGTCGGGTATACCGGGCTGGCCGGGGTGTTCCAGGGGAATGCGTAGGGCGCGGGCAGCACGCGACGGGCAGGAATGCCCGTGAGGATGGCTGGGTGTCCCGCTCGAGAGGTGGGGGAGTGATTTCAGGTCAGGAAGCGTGGGCCTCGAAAAGGGGCCGCGGAGTGAAGCAGCTTGGAGATGTCATTGGCCGGGCTGCCGGGACCCGCCGCCATGGTGGTGGCAGCGGGCCCCGGTTCAGGCTCCGGCGATCGAGGTATCAGCGAGCAGCTGGTCAATCAGCCGAGTTGCCGGGCCTCAGTGATGAGGGGTGTGGTGTCAGCGCTGCTCGAGCAGTGCTGTCATCTCCTCGATCTCTGCCTGCTGGGTTTCCACGATGGTCTCGGCCATCTCGATCGCCTCGGGGAACATGCCGTCCTCGATTTCCTGCTGGGCCATCTGCACAGCCCCGCGGTGGTGGGCGATCATCGACTCCAGGAACAGGGTTTCGGCTTCAACGCCTTCAGCAGTGCCAAGCGCCGCCATGTCCTCGTCGCTCATCATGCCCTCCATCGACCCCATGCCCTCCATGGATTCCCCCTCGCCCATGGAACCCATGTCGTGGCCTTCCACGCCGCCCTCGGGCTCCTCGGGCTCACCCCAGGCTTCCAGCCAGGTGGTGAGCTGCTCGATCTCAGGTTCCTGGGCGGCAGCGATGCGGGTCGCGAGGTCGGTCACAGCCGGGTCGATACCCTCCTTCTCGAGGAGCATGTTGCTCATCTCCACGGCCTGCCGGTGGTGGGGCAACATCATCTGCGCGAACATCACATCCGCGTCGTTGTGCTCGGCCATGTCCTCGGCGGATGCGGTGGAGGTTGCTTCTGAGGTGGCCCCCGCAGAGGCACTCGGGGTGGCCTCCGCCGCAGCGGAGCTTTCTTCGCCCATGTCCATGCCCTCCATGCTCCCGCCCGAGGATGAACCACAGGCGGACAGGGTGATGAGGGCGGCCGCGGACAGGGCGGTAAGTGATGCGAAACGGTGCTTCATGAGAACAGTCCTTCGGTATGTGAATACACGGGTTCAGGAAAGAAATGATCGGTCGGTGTTCCCACGACGACGGCTACTTTTGTGCGTCCTCTGGCACCACTCATACCGTCCGTGCGCAGGGTTCGTTCTGAGCGGGAGGCGGTACCGATGGAAAGGCGGTACCTGGATGGTGTTGAGGCGAGAGCCCGGCTATGACAGTGCCGACAAGTGCACAGGCGTGTGAGGCGGGAACAGGAGGAAGCCGCGAAGGGGCCTCCCAGTGTTTATGTGCGACTGATCGAGAGCTGAACCAAGGAAACTGTTTGCGCTCTGAAAGGAGGAAAGAAAGCCAGTGATGGGGGGCCGCGGCGGATCAGGGTGCCTCGTAGGAGCGCGGAACGAAGCCCCAGGAAACCTGCGAGACCAATGATCAGCAGTGCGATCATGCACATGGCGTCCACCATGGAGTGCCCGTTCGGGCAGGTGAGCTCACACAGGGAGCCGTCGGCAGAGCCATGGCCATCCGCAGCGGAACCGACCATCACTGCTGCACCTACTGCTGAGCCTGCTTGCATATCTGCATCCGGAGCGGCTGTTTCGGTCGTCACGAGGGTCCCGGAGGCTTCCGAAGCGGTGGGTGCAGAAGCGACGGTGTGAGCGGGAGCAGTATGGGTGGAAGCCGTGCTGCCTGCTGGCTCACCGATGCTCGGGCTGATCCATAGGTGCATCGCCAGTACCCCGACCAAAAGAGTCAGAAGCCGCAGGGTCCATGTCAAGGACACGAGGGTTCCAGTTGCGGAGGATCGCTGGAATTGAGGAACGGTGAGCAGCAAATCTTTCACTGTGTGTTCGTCCCTCCCCTCATCCTTCAGCCATCCTTCAACTCAAAATAATACCCAGGCGGGGTACACCCTCAGGGCCGGCATCAGGTTTGACCTCCACAACAACAGTAGGGGCCCGACACCCGATGAGGCCAAGCGGCGGATTCCTGCCGGGGCCCAGCTCGCATGTCCTTCAGTATCCGGAAGCCAGCCCGTGCACGTTGGTGCAACTGTTCCACCCGCTCCCTGCCCAACGACCCACCGGCACTGGTGGTGCCCGGGGTAAGCCCTGTCGCCACAGCCTTCCCACCGGTGTCCGCCGCTTTTCAGGGGTGCTGAGTGCGGGCGAGGACACCGGTGGGACCGGTAGCGGTGAAACCGGCGGGTGCTAGGCCGTGGTGCTGATCCGTTCCGGGTCGAGGTCGATCCGGCGCAGCAGTTGCGCGTTCAGCGCCACCACGATCGTGGACACGCTCATCAGGACCGCGCCGGCGGCAGGTGAGAGCAGGATCCCCGCGAACGCGAGCACGCCCGCGGCCAGGGGGACGGCGAGGACGTTGTATCCGGTGGCCCAGATGAGGTTCTGGATCATCTTTCGGTAGCTGGCCCGGGACAGGTCGATCATCGCCAGCACGGCCCTCGGGTCGTTTCCGGCCAGGACGACGCCGGCGGATTCCATGGCCACGTCCGTTCCCGCCCCGATCGCGATGCCGACCTCGGCCCGGGCGAGGGCTGGGGCGTCGTTCACGCCGTCGCCGACCATCGCGACTCTCAATCCGCGGGACTGCAGTTCGGTGACCTTGGAGTCCTTGTCCTGCGGCAGGACGTCGGCGAACACCTCATCGATGCCGAGCTCCTGACCGACGACGTCGGCGACCTGCCGTGCGTCCCCGGTGATCATCGCGACCTTCACCCCACGGTCCTGCAGAGCCTTCACGGCGGCCCGGGATTCCTCCCGCACCTTGTCCTCGAGCCGGACCGCACCGATGACGGCACCGTCGCGGATGACATGCAGCACGGACGCGCCGCGGCCCACCCATTCCTGCACGGTCCCGGCGATGTCCGCGGGCGTGCCGAGTCCGAGCTCTTTGAGCATGTTCGGTCCGCCCACAGCGACGTCATGGCCGCTCACAGCGGCCCGCACACCGCGCCCGGTCATGGAACTGAAACCCGTGCCCGTGTAGCCGAGGTTCGCCGCTGCCGGGTTGGTCTGGGCGGCGGTGACGATGGCGCGGGCGACCGGGTGCTCACTGTCGGCCTCTGCGGCCCCCGCCAAGGCCAGGAGCTCGGCCTCGCTGACACCGGTGACCGTAGTGGTCGCGGTGACGGCATGTCGTCCTTCAGTGAGGGTGCCGGTCTTGTCGAACAGGACGACGTCGATGGTGCGCATGCGTTCCAGGGCGATGCGGTTCTTGATCAGCACCCCGGCCCTCGCAGCGCGTTCGGTGGAGATCGCGATCACCAGCGGAATCGCCAGGCCCAGGGCATGTGGGCAGGCGATCACCAGGACCGTGACGGTGCGGATCACTGCATCATCCGGGCTGCCGAGGAGCATCCACGCAATGAACGTCAGGATGCCGGCGCCGAGCGCGAAGTAGAACAGCAGGGCCGCGGCCCTATCGGCGAGGGCCTGCGCCCTCGAGGAGGAGGCTTGCGCTTCCGCGACCAGTCGCTGAATCCCGGCGAGGGTGGTGTCCGCGCCGACCGCGGTGACCTGTACTCGGACGGCGTTGTCGGTCGCTACGGTTCCGGCGACGACGGTCTCACCGATGGTGCGGGACACGGTGCGGGATTCGCCGGTGATCATCGCCTCGTCGAACTCCGCGACACCGTCGATGATCTGCCCGTCCGCGGGCACCCGGGCGCCGGAACGCACGAGGACCACGTCCCCGGTAACCAGGGAGCTCACCGGAACGGTTTCGACTATTGCGTTGGTTCCAGTGCCGGTGACCCTGTCGGCTTCGTCGGGGAGCAGTGCGGCCAGGGCGTCGAGGGCCCCGGCGGCCGAGCCGAGGGCCCTCATCTCCATCCAATGACCCAGCAGCATGATGACCACCAGCAGGGCGAGCTCCCACCAGAAGTCCAGGTCGAACTCGCCGATCCGCAGCGTAGTGACCCAGGAGGCGATGAACGCGACGCTGATCGCCATCGCGATCAGCAGCATCATGCCCGGCTGCCGGGACCTCAGCTCCGTCACCCCGCCCTTGAGGAACGGGGCCCCGCCGTAGACGAAGATGACCGTGCCCAGGATCGGGGCGATCCACGGCGAGCCCGGGAACTCGGGCGGCATGTACCCGAAGAGCATGGTGAACATCGGGCTGAACGCGACCACGGGGATCGCGAGGACCAGGCTGAGCCAGAACTTGTTCTTGAACATCGCCGTTGAATGCCCCGCATGCTCCCCATGCGCATGGACCTGATGATCATCCTCCGCCGCCCCGCCCAAATGCCCGGCGGGATCGGAGTGCCCTGCGTGGGCGGTGTGGCCGGTGGGGTGCTGTGTTTCGGCGAGAGCGGAGTGGGCGTCTGCCTGAGGCATGGCCTGGCCGTGGGTGGTGTGGGCATCATCGCTGCCGTTGACTGCAGCTTCCGTGACGGTGGGTGTGATGGTGGGACTGGGGGAGCCCTGGTGGTGATTGTGATGGTGTGCGTTGTTCGTCATGATCAAACCTCTCCTGGCACCGCCTGGGTGCCCTGATGGTGCTGGGTCCTCCTGCTGAATCAGCTGGTGAGGAGCCGGTAGCCGGCTTTCTCCACTGCCGATGTGATAGCTGACGAATTGACGGACTCAGCACTGATGACGGTGAGCGTCGAGGTGCCGCCCGGTACGAGGTCGATCCGCACGTTGCGGACTCCCTCGAGGGCAGTGACGGCACCGCTGACGCGGGACGCGCAGGAACCGCAGGTGAGGCCGGTGAGCGCGAAGTCGGCCACTGTCTCCTCCGTGTTGGGTTGCTGGGCAGGCGTGGCAGTGTCCCGTGGGGCGCAGCAGGCACAACCGGCAGGCTCTTTCTCGGTAAGGGTCAGGGGAGAGGACGTGGAAGTGGGTGTGCTGCACATGAGAAGAACCTCCGGAAGTGGGGCATGAGGATGTAGGAACCGCCGATGGACGCCATCTGCACCTACTGGGCTCCCCGCGGTGAAGTCTTCGGGAGTTCAGCTTCAGCGGGAGCGGCTTGGTGTCGTGTCCAACAACCCCAAAATTATACCCCCAGGGGGTATATGTCAAGGGGTTTATTGGTTCTTCCCGTCCGACTCGTATTGCTCGCTTGCGGGGCGGACCAGGGGCTAGCGTCACTGGCAGGGGTGAGCCCGAAGAACGTCCCCTCATTCACCTCCGTCTGTATCAATTCGACTAACGAAGAAGGAGAAGTTCCATGACGCACATCACTTCTATGCTCGAGACGTATCCGAAGGACCTTGGTGGTATTGACCGGAAAAAGCTCGCCGAGTGCATTGCGGCCTGTTTCGAGTGCGCGCAGACCTGTACGGCCTGCGCGGATGCGTGCCTGAGCGAGGAGATGGTCGCCGAACTCACCAAATGTATTCGTACGAATGCTGACTGCGCCGATATCTGCACGACGACCGGCCGGGTGCTGTCACGGCATACCGGTTACGACGCGAACATCACCCGCGCGATCCTGCTGGCCTGCGAAGTGGCATGCAAGGCCTGCGCGGATGAGTGCGAGCAGCACGCAGGAATGCATGAGCACTGCCGGATTTGCGCCGAAGCGTGCCGGCGCTGCGAAACAGCGTGCCGGGAACTCGCCGCAACCCTCGGATAGCTCACGACTCCACAGGATCAACACTGCCCAGCCGGCTGATCTGTCGGCCACCCGGCTGGAGATGATCATGGGCAGTTCTGAATTACGGCGCCGGCTTCTATAGCTGCAGGTTTCGCAGGTTCGCAGGGTGGGTAACGAAGTGCTGCGGGGAAGCGCGGCACCGCCAGTGCAGCTGACTGTGCAGCTGGGTATGCGGCTCGGTATGCGGCTGGATATGCGGCTCGGTTAGGCAGGCTGGGTTGTTTCGTGGTGGAGTGTTGCTGCCGTGCGCAGTGCCTGCCGCGCGCGTTTGCGGTCTCCGGCGGTGTCGTAGGCGCAGGAGAGCCGGTACCAGGTGCGCCAGTCATCCGGTGCCTGTTCCGCGGCGGCCTTGGCCTGCTGGAAGTGTTCATCGGCGGCTTTACGGTCGATCCGGCCAGCAGGGGAGCGTGGCAGGTCATCGACGGTCAATCCGCCCTCGCGTTCGAGGATGCGCGCCATCGCCTGTGCCCTGAAGCCGAACCGGAGCTCGTGGGTGAGCGCCCATATGCAGATCAGCGGTATTAGCAGGTATGCGGCCCCCACCGACTTCGCCACGAGGTCCGGGTCGCCCAGCAAAGTGAAGCTGCGCTGGAAGGCGACGGCGAGCCAGAAAATGCCCAGCGCGCTAACGAGCAGCACACCGATTTTCGGCCGTGTCACCGCTGAAATACGGGTTGGCCCGTTCATCGCTCGAGGCTTCCGGTGCTCTGCGTCGCCCTTGGTCCAGCCTCTGATGCGGTGTTCTGTGGGGTGTTGGGGGTGGTGTTATGGGTGGTGTTGTGGGTGGTGCCGAAGGAGCGCAGGCGCAGGGAGTTGGCGACGACGAGCACGGAACTGGCGGCCATGGCCGCGCCGGCCAGCATGGGGTTGAGTAAACCCAGGGCGGCGACGGGGATGCCGACGGCATTGTAGAAGAACGCCCAGAACAGATTGGTTTTGATCGTGGACAGGGTCCTGCGGGAGAGCTCGATGGCTTGGGCGACCTGTTCCAGGCTGCTTCCCATCACCGTTAGGTCGGCTGCTTCGATCGCCACGTCCGTGCCGGAACCCATGGCGATGCCCAGGTCCGCCTGGGCGAGGGCGGCTGCGTCATTGACGCCGTCTCCCGCCATGGCCACTGTCGCTCCGGCGTCCTGCAGTTTCTTCACTGCGTCGACTTTCTGGTGGGGCAGCACCTCGGCCATGACGTGTTCGGGCGCGATGCCCACCTCGGCGGCAACTTTTTCGGCCACTGCGCGGTTGTCGCCGGTGAGCAGCATGGGCGTGAGCCCGAGTTCCTTGAACCGGGTGATGGCCGATGCCGAGCCGGTCTTGACGGTGTCGAAGAGACTGATCAGTCCTTCGGGTGTCCCGTCGAGGGCGACCCAGACCACTGTGGCTCCTGCTTGCTGCAGGGAAGTCAGGCAAGCGCGGTGGTCAGCGGTGATCGTGATGTTGTTCTCGGTCAGCCAGGTCGCGGTCCCAGCCACTACAGTGCGGCCGTTGACGGTGCCGCGCACGCCTCCGCCTGCCGCGCTGGTGAAGTCCTCGACGGCAGCGAGCCGGCCCTGACGGGCTGCTGCTGCGGCTATGGCTTCAGCGATGGGGTGCTCACTGGCTGCTTCCACAGCCCCGGCGACGGCCAGTACGTCGTCCTCGCTCAGGGAACCCAGAGGGCTGACGGCGGTGACGGAAAGCCTGCCGGCGGTGACGGTCCCGGTCTTGTCGAGCACGATCGTATTTACGGTGCGCGTGTCCTCCAGGACCTGGGGCCCCTTGATGAGGATGCCCAGCTGCGCGCCCCGGCCGGTTCCGGTGAGCAGGCCGACCGGTGTTGCCAGGCCAAGGGCGCACGGGCAGGCGATCACGAGGACGGCGACGGCCGCGGTGAACGCTGAGCCCGTATCCCCGGTGAGGACCATCCACATCACGAAGGTCAGGACGGCGATGAGCAAAACGATGGGCACGAAGACTGCGCTGATGCGGTCAGCGAGCCTGGCGATCGGTGCTTTGCCGCTCTGCGCGGCGCTGACGAGGCGTCCCATTTGCGCCAGGGTTGTCTCGCTGCCGACCCTGGTGGCTTTGACCAGCAGGCGTCCGCTGGTGTTCATCGTCGCGCCGATCACCGTGTCATCCGGGCCGACCTCGGTGGGAACGGACTCACCGGTGATGAGGGAAGTGTCGATCGCGCTGCGGCCCTCGATGACGAAACCGTCGGTGGCTACCTTTTCGCCCGGCCGGACGACGAAGACGTCTCCGGGAGTCAGGGATGCTGTCGGAACTTTCACTTCTACCCCGTCGCGCAGGACGGTTGCTTCCTTCGCGCCAAGGTTCAGCAGTGCTTTGAGCGCGTTTCCTGCGCGCTGTTTTGCGTTGGCTTCCAGGAACCGGCCCAGCAGCAGGAAGGTTGTGACGACGGCCGCCACTTCGAAGTAGAGGCTGTGGGCGCTCATGTCCATGCCGGTGTGGGCGGTCAGCATCGGATCAGCGATGAGCTGCCAGGTGGAGTACAGGAATGCCGCGGCGACACCGATGGACACCAGGGTGTCCATGGTGGATGAGAGGTGGCGGGCGTTGATTGCGGCCGCCCGGTGGAACGGCCAGGCCGCCCAGGTGACCACGGGCAGGGAAAGGAGAAGGGCAGCCCACCCCCAGTGCGGGAACTGGGTTGCGGGCAGCATCGAGATGATCGTTACCGGGATGGTGAAACCGGCTGCGATGATGAGGCGCCGTTTCAGGGACCTGATTTTTCTCTCCGCGGCTGAGACTTTCGCGTCATCCCCGGACGTGGCGGCGTCAACGGTTTCCCGTGATTCGGCGAATCCGCCTAGCCCCGACGGCGCGTTCCCCTCCGGTCCCGGACCGAGCCGGTGGCCGGGCTCGGCTACACCGTCAGAGTCATCGCCGGCACCAGTAGACGAAGGACCTGCAGGGGTGGCCACGCGGGTTGCCGTGGCTTCGGTAGGGGCCGGTCGAGCCGGTTGGCCGGCGCTGCGTAGGGTCGCCTTGTAGCCGATGGCGTTGACGGTGTCGATGATCTGGGAGACGCTCACGCCCTCGGGTACCGTGACGGTCGCGGACTCGAGTGGGAGATTCACCGAGGCCTGAACGCCCTCGATTTTCCCGAGCTTACGTTCCACCCGGCTTACGCAGGACGCGCAGGTCATGCCCTCGATGTCGAGATCGATGATCTGTCCGGCGGTGGTGCCCACGCCTGTGTCGGTGCTCATGCGTCTAGTTCCTTGCCGTGGCTTCGATGACGTGCTGTGGGTGAGGTGCCTCTGGTGAGGCACGGTGCTCGATGGCACCGCTGGACGAGGTCGGGATGTACTGCTTCGCTGGCCCTGTCCTACCGCTTGCCTGGCGGTGCCAGGGGTTCATTGCAGTAATGGCGCCCGAAGATCCTCGTGCCGACTCCTCCGCTAAGGTGGACTGTGCCCTGCACGGGTGCGGTGGGGATCCCGTTCGGGATGCAGGCTGTGGTGGGGTGAGGGTCAGCTGTTGACGACCGTGTAACCGGCGGTCTCTACTGCTTTGCTCAGCACTGTCGGATCGGGCTCCGCGTCGGCGGTGATCGTCGCTGTGGAGACCCCACCGACGTTGAGCTGCACCTCGACCTCCTCGACCCCGGGCACGCCGGAGAGTTCCTCCTTGACCGACGAGACGCAGTGGCCACAGGTCATACCGGTGATGTTGATGGTCGTTTGCATGGGATGTTCTCTTTCTCGGCAGTAAGGGGGGAATGGGATCTGGCACCCGGCAGGGTTGCCCGGAGCCGGCAGGGCTGCCGGCGGACCGTCAACGAAGCAGTCGGCTGATCGCGTCGGTCGCTTCCTTGACCTTCGCGTCGACGGCGGCGGAATCCCCGGACTGGGTGGATTCATGGGCGGCTCCGACAACGCAGTGCGCAATGTGCTCTTCGAGCAAGCCGATGCTCACCGCGTGCAGGGCCTTATTGATAGCCGCGACCTGGGTGAGGATGTCGATGCAGTATTTGTCTTCATCGACCATGCGGGCGATACCGCGCACCTGGCCCTCGATGCGCTTGAGCCTGCGGAGGTAGGCGTCCTTGTCCGCGGTGTATCCCCGCTGAACGAGAGCCTCAATTTCGGTGGTCACGTCGTTCCTTTCGACAACAAAAATATATACCCCTTGGGGGTATATAAACAAGAGGGGTGAGGTGAGATCTTCTTCACGCCTTCATCATCCCCTGTTTCGCTCTGGAAAGGTGCCTCAGGCTACGGGAGTGCGGGTGCGCCCTTGACATGGCGGGCTGCCGCAAAGCCTGCCCCTGGCCACGCTTCCACGGAGCGCGGCGTGTCGCGCCCGGCGTTTCCCTCGCGTTCGTTACCCCAACGTGACATTTCATACCAGCGGGGGGTATTGTCATCGAGTGTTCACAGCACCAGCTGGAACACTCCCGGGCAGAATGCCGAGTCCTGCCGCTGCCGGGGATACGTCCGTTCATATCCGTATGGCAGGAACGGGGGACCCAAGATGTATGGGCCACTACGCGTGGTCCTTGGGGTTAAGTCGCTTCATTTCCGTCCATTGGGATGAAGCGGCCGGGTGCACTCCCATCCGAACCCGACAGCTCACCCCGCAGGCATGGGAGAGGCAACCGACGCATGTCACGAATCACTTCAGCGCGCCACCGCGCCACCGTCAATCACTCGATCGCCCTTGAAGGGCTGTCCTATTCCGCGAAGACCGGCGCTGTAGCGCTGGGCAAGCCGGCCATCATCGCAGCTGCGACCGGCGGTATCGTCTTCGCTGTAGGAGCTCCCGCCCAGGCCGGAACCTACACGCAGGAAGCAGCCAGCACTACCGTTCAGGCTCCCGTCACCGCAGCACCTGTTACGGCGGCTCCCGCTGCAGCAGCCGGCGTCCACACCGTCGTTGCAGGTGACACCATGGGTGGCATCGCCGCCCTGCATGGCATCAGCGTCGACGCGCTCCTGGCGCAGAACGGCCTGTCCTACGCCTCGGTCATCTACCCGGGCCAGCAGATCACCCTTTCCGGTGCTTCCGCTGCTTCGACGTGGGCCCCGGCCGCCGTCAGCCCTGCTGCTGTGCCCGCCGCAGCACCGGCAACCCAGGCCTCCTACACCGCCCCGGCCCCTGCAGCTGCCATTGCTCCTGTAGCGGCTCAGCCCACCTACTCCCTGGCCTCGGCTGCCATCACCCCGATCCAGCCGTCGGCTCCCGCCGGCGATGTCTCGGCAAGCGGTGTCGGTGCGGCCCTGGTCGCCTCGGCCTACGGCCAGCTCGGCTCCATCCAGGACTGCACCATCCTCGTCGAGCGGGCCCTGCGCTCGATCGGCCTGAACGTAGGGGACCTCGGCCCGACACAGTTCTACCAGTACGGCACGGTCGTCTCCACGCCCGCCCCCGGTGACCTGGTCATCCGCCCCGGCCACATCGGCATCTACGTCGGCAACGGCGAAGTCATCAGCAGCGGCATGAACGGTGCGAACCTCACCATCAAGCACCCCCTGTCGGACCTCGCCGGTTCGTCCTTCGTGCGCGTCAACGGCTAACACCCGCTGACCTGAACGCCGTCTCCATAGACTGAGGAAGCGGCAGGTGCCCTGGACGGGGGCGCCTGCCGCTTTTTCTCTGCCCAAAACACCCCACGCCGCTGTCCGCTCCTTATGAGCGCTCACCGGAAGCGGACCTATGGACGTACCTATGGACGTAGTACCAAGCCGTCCACGATCACGCCGACCAGACTGCGGGCTGCATCGGCAGAGGGCAGGGCTGCGGCCGCATTCACAGCGTGCAGGCTGAACAGGGCAAGCTCCCGCGGGGCAATGTCCGAGCGGATACCTCCTCCGGCCTCCTGCGCGCCAGTTTTTACGGCGCTTCCAATCAAGGCCTCAAGAAAGTCGCGCAGATGCTCCTGCGCCTGGGCAGCATGTGGACCTTGGTGCAAGAACGCGGGCGCCTCCGACCTGGATGCTTGCTGCAACATCACCGCGTACGCCTCAAGTACCGACGTCAGCGTCTGAAGCGGGTCCCCACTTCGTTCCGCATGAACGCGCACCTGATCAAGATGAACCAGATGCTGATTCACCTGCCGCTCGTGCCACGCCGCGAGCAACGCTTCCACATCCGGGAAGTACTTATAGAGGGTCGCCCGGGAGATTCCGGCCACGTCAGCAACCTTCGTCATCGACACAGCCGGCACCCCACCCTGACCCACAAGTCGTGCCACCGCATCCAGCACCGCCTCCCGGACAGAGCTCCGGTGTTCCTGCACGGTGTCCTTCCACAACTTCCCCATGTGTTCACCCTACAAAGCGCTCCACCTAATACAACCTGTCCAGCGCCTGTACAGTTTGTATTGAGCAATTAATTGCTGCGCTGAGAGGACTATGCATGGCGGAATCATCGGATCGGCCCCCTATCGATCGGGTCGACACTCGAACCCAAGCTGACCGGCGTCCGCCTCGCCCGCCGATGCCCCGCTGGGTGAAGGTTTTTCTCGTCATCGTCCTGGTTATCGCCGCAGCATTGGTCATCTCCCAGGCGCTGGGCATCCAGCACGGCCCCGGGATGCACGGGGCCCTTGGTGACTCAGCAACCGGTGTTAGCCAAGCCCCTTCGTCTTGATGGTGATGCCCCCGCGCCTGCGCAAGGCGGCCCTCATCCTTCATGTGGGCACGTCCGTCGGGTGGCTTGGTGCCGTCGCGGCGTTCCTCATCCTCGCCATGGCCGCCGCCACGACCCAGGACGAATGGACGACGCGCGCCGCCTACGCCTCGATGGAGACCATCGGGCGGCTGGCCCTCGTGCCCCTGAGTATCGCCTCGCTCGTCACAGGGATCATCCAGTCGCTCGGCACCCCCTGGGGGCTCATCCGCCACTACTGGGTGATCGTGAAACTACTGACTACGGTCCTCGCTACCGTGGTCCTGCTCCTCTATATGGAGACACTCACCCTTCTGGCCGACGCCGCCCGCAACCCCGCCGTGTCCGTCGGACCGGGGGAGTTGCTGCCGAACGCATCCCCCGTCCTCCACGCCGGCGCGGCCCTCATCGTTCTGGGTGTCGCTCTTGGGCTGTCCATTTACAAACCACGCGGACTCACCGGCTTCGGCATCCCTGCCCGCAGGTAATCGTCCCGGGTGAATGCGCTTCGCCTGAGGCCAGTGCGGCCCACGCTTCCTCCGGTGTGCTGAGGTTACCCTCCGGGCCACGCTGAAGGACCAGAATGGTTTCCTCGCCCGAATCCTGTGAATCGAGGTACCTGGGGGTGCTCTCTGAACCCGCGGGTGGTCACAAGGTTGTTCCAAGGGGTTATCCCACCTTTGGAACACGGCCCGGGTAATATTCCGGGTCACGAGCGGAGGCAGCGCATGCCAGGACACTCCACCACACGTCGGAGGTAGCGATCCATTCGAAACACGGGTGCTCAACGAGCGGTTATTCGGTCCGCGGGCCAGAGCTGTCTGCCCCCTGCACCATCGACTAAGTGGGGACCCGGCGGGAACTCAGAGCCTCCCATCGGCAATTTCCACGTCCCTGCCCACAGCATCAAGGAGTACCTGCATCTAATGGGCATCCGTTTCGACCACGCACCAGAGCCGTTCTCGAACGCACGCCGTTCCCCGTCGCCGAACGACCGCCACCGTACACTCCGAGGATGTTGATCATGCCCAATGACCGACGTATCCATGACCCGTCGTCCGACCTCGACACGTGGAGGGGCGAGTTGTGAGCGGTGGTCTCGTCGCGCTTTTGGACGACGTCGCCGCCCTGGCCCGCATTGCAGCTGCCTCGATGGACGACGTCGCTGCCGGGGCCGCGAAAGCGGGGACCAAGGCCGCCGGCGTG
>NZ_JBTNDU010000027.1:0-19906 GCF_054510835.1 Arthrobacter sp. TmT3-37
ACAGCGCCGATGGTACTGCACCCGAGAGAGTGTGGGAGAGTAGGACACCGCCGGACAACACTCCAACGGGAAGGCCCCGCACCACCAGGTGCGGGGCCTTCCCCACTTAAAACCACACACCCCGATCCACACCCCGGTGGCAGACGCAGGCACCGGACGGCCACCCCACAGCGGTAGGGTCGAACCATGAGTGGATTGTTCTCACACCCCTCCTCGGCGACGGAGTCGGCCGAGCGGGCGGCGTTGCACGTGGAAGTCTCCGTGCCGGCTCCCCGTGATCATGCCTGGGCCGGACTGACCGAGCACCTGCATCTGTGGTGGCCCGCGGGGGAGCTGAGCCGATGGGGAGAGGACAGTTTCTTCGATCTGGAGGACAACGCCCTCGTGGAGACGTCCTCGCAGGATGACGAGAACGTCTGGGGTGAGATGGTCGACGGGCAGCCAGGACAATGGCTCGAGCTTCGCTGGAAGCACGTCGGCTCCACGTCGGCCACGCAGGTGCGGATGGAGATGGCGGAGGTCGTCGAAGACGCGCTGGACCGCCCGGGTGGAGACCGCACCGCTGGGGACGGCCGAACGGACGACGCACCGGTCGGAACGCGCCTGACACTGATCCACAGCGGCTGGACGGCCGCCGATCCGCAGGACCTCTACGAGTTCTACACGAGATTCTGGCCCGACACCCTCGCTCGGTACCGGCGCTTCATGGGCGGATCATGATGCACGCCTCGCTCCTCGACGAGCTGACGGCGACCCTGCCCGGCCGGGTGTCGATGACCTCCGCCGACCTGCTGGCATACTCCCGTGATCAGGGGCCGGTCCTGCACCCCACCCTGCCCAGCGCGGTCGTCCGAGCGCGTTCCGTCGAGGACGTGCAGGCACTGCTGCGATGGGCCACCCGCCACACTGTGCCCGTCGTCAGCCGTGGTGCCGGCTCCGGCGTCTCCGGCGGAGCGCACGCGACGCCGGGCAGCGTGGTCCTGTCGCTCGAACTCATGACCAGGATCGTCGAGGTGAACCCCGACGACGAGACCGCCGTCGTCGAGCCGGGCGTGATCAATGCCGACCTCAACGCGGCTGTCGCAGAGCACGGCCTGATGTACGCCCCGGACCCGGCGAGTTACCGCTGGTCGACCATCGGTGGGAATGTCGCGACGAATGCCGGGGGGCTCCGCTGCGCCAAGTACGGCGTGACCCGGGACTCGGTCCTCGCCCTCGACGTCGTCCTCGCCGACGGCACCCTCGTCTCGACGGGGCACCGGACGTTCAAGGGTGTTGCGGGATACGACCTGACCGCCCTCATGACCGGATCCGAGGGGACACTGGGAGTGATCGTGGGCATCACAGTCCGATTGCGGTACCTGCCGCGCGAGGTGCACACGTTGGCGGCCTTCTTCGACGACTTCCCGCAGGCAGCGGCCGGCGTCCTCGCGATAGGTCGTGCCCGTGTGCAGCCCGCGATCCTCGAGCTCCTCGATGGTCGTACCCTCGAAGCGCTCGACGGCGCCCACGGCTCGGACCTCCGGCGACGGGGTGGGTCACTCCTCCTTGTCCGGACCGACGGCTACGGGGCGGCAGCCGAGGCCGAGGCCATCAGATCGGCCCTGGCCGCGCTGGGAGCGAGCGTCAGCGACGAAGGGTCGGAAGAGGCCGACCGCCTCGTGGACCTGCGGCGGCACAGCCGCGGGGACGAAGTCGACGACCTGTACCGGGTTGGCGAGGACGTTGCGGTGCCCAAGTCCCGACTGGTCCACTATGTGGCCGATCTGGAGGCGATGGCCGTGCGCCATCGGGTCCGGCTGAAGGTGGTCGCCCACGCCGGGGACGGCAACCTCCACCCGACGTTCTGGGTGGAGCGCAGCGAGGGGGAGCAGGCACGGCAGCGGCTCGAGGATGCGCTGGACGAGTCGGTGCGGCGTGCCCTCGACCTCGGCGGGACGATCACGGGCGAACACGGCGTCGGGCAGTACAAGCGCAGGTGGCTGGCCTGGGAACAGTCGTCGGAGATCCTGGAGCTGCAGGCGCGGATCAAGCAGGTCTTCGATCCGCTCGGCATCCTGAATCCGGGGAAGGCGATCGTCTCCTGATTGTTGCGCCGCAGTTCCGGATGCCGCCTGTCGCCCAGTGATACTGTTCAAGAAATTGCCGGAAAACTCCGTCTTTTTCCATCTCTTCCCCTGGGGGCAGCATGTCTGACAACAATCCCGGATCGCAGGGCAACTCGCCCTACGGCCAGCAGAACCAGCCGCAATACGGCCAGAACCAGCCGCAGTACGGCCAGAACCAGCCGCAGTACGGCCAGAACGAGGGATCGTACGGACAGCAGTCTGCATCGCCCTACGGCCAGCAGGGCCAGTACGGGTCGGGCTCGGGCAACTACCCCGGCCAGCAGGGTTACCAGGGGCAGCCCGCAGAGAACCCGGGCCGGACGCTCGGGATCGTCGGTCTCATTCTCGCCATCTTCCTCGCGCCGATCGGCCTCATCGTCAGCATTGTCGCCTTCGTGAAGTCGCGAAAGGCCGGCATGGGCAACGGACTCGCCCTGGCCGGGATCATCGTCGGGGCGCTCCTGACGATTCTCTGGACGGTCCTGATCATCGTGATCGCCAGCTTCGCGGCGGATCTTGCCCAGCAGATCATCCAGGCGTGCGAGGGCCAGCCGACAGGTACGCCGGTCACGGTACAGGGCCAGCCGGTCGAGTGCCCGTAGCGGATCCAGCATGACGAAGGACCGGCAGCCGTCGTGCTGCCGGTCCTTTCCTTATGCCTAGTTGTCCCCGTACTCCGAGTCCTCGTCGATGCCGATGGTCCTGGCATCGGCCGTCAGCATGATCTCCGCCTCGTCGCGCCGGTGCCGCAATTCGTCGTCGAGGTAGGACTGCACGGCTTCGGCCATCGGTACGTTCCGGTCCTCGCGCTCGGACATGTACCACCGGTGTTCCAGCACCTCGTGCACCACCTCGGCGGGCTCGAGCTTCCCGCCGAGCTCGCGTGGAACGGCGCGGACGATGGGTTCGAACACCTCGTTCACCCATAGGTGGGCGCTGAACTCCTCGTCCAGGGTGGGGTTGTTGTCTGCGCGGTAGGCGTCCATGTCGTTCAGGAGGCGCCGCGCCTGGTTCTCCTGCGCATCGAGGCCTGTCAGCCGGAGCAGACGACGGCTGTGGTGTCCGGCATCGACGACCTTGGGCTGCAGCTGGATCTGCGTGCCGTTCGCGGCCGTCTTGATCGCGTACTCCTCGACGTCGAACCCTAGCTCGTTGAGCCGCCGGATACGAGCGCCCACCCGCCAGCGTTCGCCGAGCTCGAAGGACTCCTTCTCGGTCAGCTCGCTCCAGAGGCGGCGGTAACTGTCCATGATCAGCTCGCTCGTCGCGAGCGGGTCCACCTTCTCCTCGATGAGTCCGCCCTCGGCGAGGTCCATCAGCTCGCCTGCGATGTTCACGCGCGCGATCTCGAGGTCGTACTCCCGCTGGCCGGTCGACAGCTCCGGGTAGAGCTCACCTGTCTCGGCGTCGACCAGATAGGCCGCGAAGGAACCGGCATCACGGCGGAACAGCGTGTTCGACAGTGAGACGTCGCCCCAGTAGAAGCCGATAAGGTGGAGGCGTACGAGGAGCAGCGCCTGTGCGTCGATGAGGCGCGTCAGGGTGTCCCGGCGGAGGGTCTGCGAGAACAGGGCACGGTAGGGCAGCGAGAACTTGAGGTGCCGGGTGACGAGGACCGGGTCGAGGTCCTCCCCCTCGGGCGTGGTGCGGCCGGAGATGACGGCGACGGGTTCGACACACGGCACATCCAGGCGCTGGAGCTTGCGGAGCATGTGGTACTCGTGGCGGGCGATGTGCTCGCTGGTCTCCTTGACGGCGATCACGGACCCGCCGAGATGGGCGAAGCGCACGATGTGCCGGGAGATGCCGCGCGGGAGCGCGGCGAGTGCACTCGCGGGCCACTCCTCGAGGGCGATGTGCCAGGGGAGGTCGAGGAGTTCCGGGTCGGTGGCTGCCGCCGTGATGTTCAGGGACCCGAGACTCGGGGCCTCCGCGGAAGCGGGCCGCAGCCGCGGCAGCTTGCCGGTCTGGTCGTAGTCCGTCGGCTCGTCATGCCACTGGGCGTTCGAGGTCTCTGTCATGGTGCTGCCTTCGAGGTAGGGCTGGGATGGTCCTGGTTCAAGGGTAGTTGCCGTTAAACGAAGCGGTGGCGTCCGCCGGGTATCCAGGGGATGCCCGGCGAAGCCACCGCCGTCGTCGTACGTGGTGCGCAGTCCGCGAGGAGCTAGACCGTCTCTGCCAGGCGGAGACCGCTCGTCGTGTCGAACAGGTGCACGTGGCCCTGCTCGGGGCGGACATAGACGCTGTCACCCTTCATCGGCGGGCGGCGGCCGTCGACGCGGACGACCATGTCGTGGTCCTTGCCGTCGAGCGTGGTGTGACCGTAGATGTAGGCGTCGGCGCCGAGTTCCTCGACGACGTCGACCTCGACCTGCAGGCCCTCGCCGGTGCTGCTGAGGACGAGGTCCTCGGGACGGACACCCAGGGTGACGGTGTTGCCGGCGGCCGCGTCCAGGACGCTGCTCGGGACCGGGTAGACGATGCCACCGAAGAGGACGCCGCCGTCGGCCACGGGCAGTTCGAGGAGGTTCATCGCGGGAGAGCCGATGAAGCCGGCCACGAAGACGTTCTTCGGACGCTCGTAGAGGTTGCGGGGGGTGTCGACCTGCTGGAGGATTCCGTCCTTGAGGACCGCGACACGGTCACCCATGGTCATGGCTTCGACCTGGTCGTGCGTCACGTACACCGTGGTGACTCCGAGGCGGCGGGTCAGCGAGGCGATCTGGGTGCGGGTCTGCACGCGCAGCTTCGCGTCGAGGTTCGACAGCGGCTCGTCCATGAGGAAGACCTGCGGGTTACGGACGATCGCACGGCCCATGGCGACACGCTGGCGCTGACCGCCGGAGAGTGCCTTCGGCTTGCGGTCGAGGTAGTCCTCGAGGTCGAGGAGCTTCGCGGCCTCGCGGACACGCTCCGCACGCTCTTCCTTCGAGACACCGGCGATCTTGAGCGCGAAGCCCATGTTGTCGGCGACCGACATGTGCGGGTAGAGAGCGTAGTTCTGGAAGACCATCGCGATGTCGCGATCCTTCGGGGGGACGTCCGTGACGTCGCGGTCACCGATGAGGATGCGACCGGAGTTGACGTCCTCGAGGCCGGCCAGCATTCGCAGGGAGGTGGACTTCCCGCAGCCGGAGGGTCCGACGAGGACGAGGAATTCGCCGTCGGCGATGTCGATGTTCAGCTTGTCGACGGCGGGCTTCTCGGTGCCCGGGTACAGGCGCGTGGCCTGGTCAAACGTTACCGTTGCCATGGTGTTGGTTCCTTTTCACGGGCAGGTACGTGCCCGACGATCCGTAGTGAATGGAAAGATATTCAGTTGGAGTGCGCGACCCGCCAGCAGTACCGGTGACGTCGGTCACGCTTCCGTAGTATGACACGTTCCCCGGGATGACGCATCCGCCGTCCGCAGGGCCACCAGCTCCTCGAGGACCGCGGTGAAGTCCTCCGGGGAATCGACCGTGAAGGACGCGGCGGTGGGGCCCGGCCCGATCCGCACGCCGACGTCGCCCGGACCGAGCGTGCGCTGGGCGTCCTCGTCCGTGACGTCGTCTCCCGCGAACAGGACCGCCGTGGCGCCCGTCGACTCCCGCAGCAGGGCGAGTCCCTGGCCCTTGTCCGCCCGGACCACCGAGATCTCGAGGACGCGCTTCCCATCGGTGATGCTCAGCTCCCCGAGTTCCGCGAGCCCCGTACGCGCTGCGCCGACTGCGGCATCGGCGACGTCGTCGGCTGCGGTCCTGGTGTGGAGGACGACGCCGGCCGGCTTGTATTCGACGAGGGTCCCCTGATGCCCTGCCGCCGTCCGTTCCACGACGTCGACGGCTCGCCGCAGGAGCTCCTGCTGTTCCGGGGTGAGGGCCAGGGGTGCGCCGTCGGGTCCGGTCCAGGTCTCGGCGCCATGGCTGCCGATGAGCATGGTCTGGGCCGGAGGCTCCGCGACGATCCGGAGACTGTCGAGGGCGCGGCCGGAGATGAGTGCCGTCGTCGTGTCAGGGAGGGCGGCCAGCGCGCGGAGGGCCGCGGCCGACGCCGGAAGCGCGCGGGCGTCCTCGGCGCGCTCCACCAGCGGTGCGAGTGTGCCGTCGAAGTCCAGCGCGACGAGCAGGTGCGGTGTCGAGGAGAGGGCCCGGAGCGCTGCGTCGAGCCCGGCATCAGTCACCATCGGTGGGGCTCCCGGAGTGGAGGGCGTCGAGGAAGGCGTGCGACCAGCGCTCGACGTCGTTGTGGACCACCTGACGCCGCATGAGCCGCATGCGCCGCATGGCTTCCGCCTTCGGCATCGAGATGGCGGAGATGATCGCGCTCTTCAACCCGTCGATATCGTGCGGGTTGACGAGGATCGCCTGGCGGAGGGTGTCCGCGGCTCCGGCGAACTCGCTCAGGACGAGCATGCCCGTGTTGCCGGTGCGGGCGGCGACGTACTCCTTGGCCACGAGGTTCATGCCGTCCCTCAGGGCGGTGACGAGCATGACGTCGGCGGCGAGATAGAGCGCCACCATCTCCTCCACCGGATAGCTGTGGTGGAGATACCGGATGGCGGTGTTCTTCATGGTGTCGTGCGTGCCGTTGATCCGGCCGACGGCACCCTCGATGTCCTCACGCAGGATCCGGTACTGCTCCACGCGCTCGCGGCTCGGGCTGGCCACCTGGATGAGGGCGGCGTCCTCGACCGTGATGGCGCCGTCCTCGAGCAGTTCCCCGTAGGCCTTGAGCCGGTGGCCGATGCCCTTCGTGTAGTCGAGGCGATCGACGCCGAGGAGGATGTGCTGCGGATCGCCCAGCTCGCGCCGGATCTCCTTCGACCGCTCGATCACGTCCGGACGCTGCGCCAGCTCGGTGATGGACGCGGTGTCGATGGAGATGGGGAACGCCTCGGCCCGCGATACGTAGGCCGACGTGCCGTCGTCGCCTGCAGGCACCTGCACCTGCTGGGCCTTGATCGTGTAGCCCTTGAAGCGGCGTACGCAGCGGAGGAAGTTGCTCGCGTCGCTGGGGCGCTGGAAGCCGATCAGATCCGCGCCGAGGAGCCCTTCGATCACCTGCCGGCGCCAGGGGAGCTGTGCGTAGATCTCCAGCGGCGGGAACGGGATGTGGTTGAAGAAACCGATCTTCAGATCGGGCCGGGCCTCCCGCAGCATCCGGGGGACGAGTTGCAGCTGGTAGTCCTGCACCCAGACCGTCGCCCCCTCCGCTGCCACGGACGCGGTCGCCTCCGCGAAGCGCTCGTTCACCCTGCGGTAGGAATCCCACCAGGTGCGGTGGAACTCGGGAGAGGCGATGACGTCGTGGTAGAGCGGCCACAGGGTGGCGTTGGAGAAACCCTCGTAGTACAGCTCCACCTCCTCCGCGCTGAGCGGCACCGGGACGAGGCGCATGTTGGCTTCGTCGAACGGCTCGAGCGTCTCGTCCGGAGCTCCGTGCCAGCCCACCCAGGCGCCGTCGGCCTTCGCCATCACCGGCGCCAGTGCCGTCACCAGGCCGCCCGGGGAACGGCGCCACGCGCTGGCGCCGTGCTCGTCGACGACGCGGTCCACCGCGAGCCGGTTGGACACGACGATGAAGTCGAAGTCGCCGAACCCGCCGTCCGCGGAGAACGTCGGGATGACCCCTGGCGTGGTCGAAGGTTGTGCTGCGCTCAAAACGGGCTCCATCGCGGTAGTTGGTCTTCCCCGTGACTCTATCGGGTCGTGCTCCCCGCGGTCCGGCGTCCCAGGGGGCTTGAAGCAACGGCCGATAAACTGTCGCCACCGCACGGCCGACGAAGAGGACTGATGGCACCCGCACCCGCACGCAAACCGACCAAAGCCGAACGCGCCGCCGCCGGCCGTGAACGCGAGCGCCTGGCGCGCGAGGAGCAGCAGCGCAAGGACCGCCGGAACGGGTTCCTCGCCCGGTGGGGGGTCGTGGTGGCAGCCCTCGTCGTCGTCGCGGTCATCGCCTTCGTGGTGGTCGACACCGTGCGAGGACGGGTCCCCGATGCCGGGCCGGCACCACAGGGTGGCAATGCCCAGGGTGGCATCACGCTCCTGTCGAGCACGGACACGGCGCCGACGGGGACCGACGCGGTCGACGTCGCGACCCTGCCCGGGGAGCCCGCCGCCGAGGGGACGGTGCCGGAGGGCATCACCTCCGTCACCAACGGCCCCCTGCAGGTGGTGGCCTACGTCGACGTCAACTGCGTGCACTGCGCGGACTTCGAGGCGCGGCACTCCGAGCAGATCCTCTCGTGGCTGGACGGCGGCGAGATCACCTTCGAGTACCGGACCGTGGCCTACCTCGACCGCACCAGCAGCACCGAGTACTCCTCCCGCGCTGCGAACGCCGTCGCCTGTGTGGCCGATTCCGCGCCCGAGGTGTACTTCGACGTCAACCAGCGGCTGTTCGCGCACTACGAGCAGGGGGAGCTCGACGACGACGGCCTCGTGGCGCTCGCCGCGGATGCCGGCGCGGGGGACATCTCGTCCTGCGTCGAGGACGGTACCTTCCGGCCCTGGGTGAAGTACACGACCGAGGCAGCACAGGCCGCGGCGGTCGGCGGAACGCCCACCGTGTACGTGAACGGTGAGGTGGTGCCGAACGCCGTCGAGGATCTAGAGACGGCGGTCCAGGCGCAGTTGGATGCGCGCGGCTGATTTCCCGCGGTGCCGGGGCTGGGCTACCCTTATTGAGCGCTGGCGTCACCTCCCCCTCGGGAGGGCGGCGGCGCCGCTGGCCCGGTCAGCACGCCTCCTTAGCTCAGTTGGCCAGAGCACCGCTCTTGTAAAGCGGGGGTCGTCGGTTCGAATCCGACAGGGGGCTCCATCCGAACCCTCCTGACCAGCAGAACCCCCGGCAGGAGGGTTCTGCCATGTCAGAGCTGCCCGTCTCGGCAGCCGGCTGCAGCCGCGCATGCCTGACGGCGTCCTCGGCGCGCTTCGTACAGTTCGACGGCGTCCCGCTCAGCGATCGTCCGCAGGCCGGTTCCGGTCGTCCTTCCCCATCCCCGCATCGCGGGGCGGCCGATGGGACGACGTCGTGCGTCGCCGTTGCTCCGCGACGCTCTGCCTTCGGCGGAGGCTCGCGAGTTCGCGCTCCATCTTCCGGTAGCTGAGCCAGCGCCGTTCCTCCAGCAGGCCCGACCCGATGGCCGCGTGCACGGCGCAGCCCGGTTCGCGGTCGTGGACGCAGTCCCGGAAACGGCAGTCGGGGAAGAGCGCCTCGATGTCCCCGAACACCTCCGACAGCCCGTCCTCGGCGTCCCACAGGGCGAACCCCCGGAGTCCCGGCGTGTCCATCACGACGGCGCCGTCGCCGAGAGGAACCAGCTCCCGCGCCGTCGTCGTGTGCCTGCCGCGGCCGTCGCCGGCCCGCACCGCTCCCGTGTCCTGCCGGTCCTCGCCGGTGAGCGCGTTGATCAGGCTCGACTTCCCGGCGCCGGACGGCCCGAGAAGGGAGAGGGTCTGCCCTGTGCCGATTCGCCCGCGCAGCTCCTCGAGACCGTCGGCTGCCTCCGCCGACGTCGTGAGTACCTCCACGCCGCGCACGCGGGCGATCGTCTCGGCGACGACGTCGTCGAACCGGGTGCTCAGATCGGCCTTCGTGAGGATGACGATCGGCACGGCACCCGAGTCCCAGGCCGCGACGAGGGTCCGTTCGAGTCGATTGGTCGACAGCGGCCGGTCGAGGGGGACGACGACGCCGACCAGGTCGATGTTGGCGCCGAGGACCTGGGCCTGGGACGAGGGGTCGAAGGCGCGCTTGCGCTGCAGGGTGGACCAGCGGGGCAGGGCACACACGACGGCCGGGGACCCGCCGTCGTCCCGCACCCCGACCCAGTCGCCGGTGACGAATCCGCCGTCGCCGTCGAGGTGGAGGAGGCCCTGCGGCCGGGCGAGCAGGACGCGGCCGCGATCGGCCCGGATGACCCGGGCCGGCAGTGTGCCGGCCGTGGGTGCGAAGGAGGAGAAGAGACCGTCGACGCGGTCGGTGAAGCCGTACTGCACGAGAGTGTCCAACGTAGGTCCTCTGCTGAGGGCCTCCCACGGGCGCGGCTAGTGCGGGAGAGGGAGGGAGGCGGGGCGGATCAGGGCGGCGGCGCACTGCGCAACGTCAGGGACCATGACTCCACCTCCTCCTACGGATCGCGGCTCGGGGAACCGGCGGACCCCCATGCTAGTCCTGTCCGTGGTGGTGGGACCAGGACCGGAGACGATCAGGCGGAGGTCTTGTCCGCCTTCGCCGCGGCCCTGCGCTCGGCCCTGCGCCTCTCCCGGGCCAGATCACGCCGGAACTTCTCGTCGTCGACCGCGGAGTTCCGGCTCATCCCCATCACCCACACGACGATGAGGACCACCGCGAGCAACCAGACGACGATCCCGGCGCCGAGGAGGAGGGCGATCTGCAGGACGGTCATGGCACTCCTCTCGTCATGGGCGGCCGCGAACACAGGTGCTCCATTGTCCCAGAGTGCGGGCGGTGTGTCAGGTACTGCTCCCGCGTCGGGGTCCGAACGCCCCGTGGACGTGTCGGTGTCAGCCGCGCTGGTCGGGGCCCTGGGCCTCCACCTGTTCCGCCTCGCGCTCCTCGGTGCCGGCGGCCGAGGTGGTCGGTCCCGGTTCCATGCCGTCGCGCTCGCGCCAGCCGCCCGTGCGGTAGGCCGGCGTCCCGACGGCGAGGACCATCAGGGTGAGTGACACGGCGACGAGCATCACGCACACCATGGCCACCGAGTCGCCGCCGAGGAGACCGACGAACGGGCTGACGAGTCCCGCCACCCCGGACTGGAGGGAGCCGATGACGGCGGCGGCGGTGCCGGCCATGTGCCCGTAGTTGTGCAGTGCGAGGACCGAGGCGTTCGCGGGGATCATGCCCTGCGTCCCCAGGACGAGCCACAGGCCGGCGACGAGTCCGACGATTCCGCCGAAGCCGGTGAGCGCGATGGCCAGGAGGACGAGGGCGCAGACCATCTGCACGATCACGGCGATCCTGAGGACCCGGATCGGTGCGGCGCGGCGCACGAGGGCCGCATTGAGCTGGGCCGAACCGACGATCGCCGCGCCGTTGAGCGCGAACACCGCGGCGAACTGTCCCTGGTCGAGGCCGTACTCGTCCTGGAAGACGAAGGGGGAGCCGACGACGTAGCTCATGATCACGGCGAGCCCGAGGCCGGGAATCACCGCGAGGGCCATGAAGTGCCGGTCGCGGAGCAGGGCCGCGTAACCCCCGGCGACCTGTCGCGGGTTGCCCGGGCGCCGCTGGTCCCGCGGCAGCGACTCCGGCATGAACCTCCAGACGATCAGGACGAGGAAGAGCCCGATCAGCGCGAGCGCGTAGAACACGGCCCTCCACTGCCACGCACCGGAGATGGCCTGCCCGACGGTCGGTGCGAAGAGCGGCGCCACTCCGATGACGAGCATCAGCCGGGACAGCAGCCTGGCCGCGTCCGAGCCCACGAAGCGGTCGCGGATGACGGCGATGGCCACGACCGACGCGGCGGCATTGAAGAAGCCCTGGCAGACCCGCAGCCCGATCAGCGTCTCGATGTCGGGTGTGATGGAGCACAGGACGGACGTCACGACGTGCAGTGAGATGCCGATGAGGAGCGGCAGGCGCCGTCCGAACCGGTCGGAGAACGGTCCGATGACGAGCTGGCCCACGCCGGCCCCGATCAGCATGCCGGACATCGTGAACTGCGCTGCGGCCTGCGTCGTCCCGAGGTCCTCCGCCACGACGGGCAGGGACGGGAGGTACATGTCGGTGGTGATCGCCGGCAGCGCGGCGAGGGCGCCGAGCATCAGTATCCACTTGATGCTCGAGCGCTGTGTCGGAATGGTCCCGGTTCCTGCCGTCCTCGCTGTGCTCACCCTGAAACCCTAGGCGGATCGTTGACCGACCGAACAGGTCTTTGGGGAAGGCTCTTCATCGGATGCTCTTTCTGGACAGGGATCGTGTCCGGGGCTAGCGCGCCGGCAGCCGGTGCAGTTCGGCCTCGACCCCGCGTGGGTCGATGACGGCGGTCATGTAGGTGCAGAACGGCTGGCGGCGCCGGTCGGTGGGGGAGCCCGGATTGAGCAGCCTCAGCCCGGAGTCGGCGGAGGTGTCCCACGGGATGTGGCTGTGGCCGAACACCAGGACGTCGACGTCGGGGTAGAGCGCAGCCATGCGTGCTTCGCGCCCCTGCTTCTGGCCCGTCTCGTGCACGACGGCGAGGCGTACGCCGTCGAGCTCCGCCCTCGCGACCAGGGGCAGCCGCGCCCGGAGGCCGTCGCCGTCGTTGTTGCCGTAGCAGGCGATCAGGTGGTCGGCGCGGGACTCCAGTTCGTCCAGCAGGGCTTCCTCGGTCCAGTCCCCGGCGTGCACGACGACGTCGGAGGACTCCACGGCGGCCCACACCTCCGCGGGGAGCTCCTTCGCGCGCTTGGGCAGGTGCGTGTCGGCGAGCAGCGTCAGGGTGAGGGGCATGCAGCCATTGTCGGTGGTCACCCCGTACCAGTGACAAGTGAAGGGCCCTGTGCCATGCTTTCGTAAGCACGCTTACTAATCATGCGGGACACCGCGAGGAGGCAGCAATGCAGATCGACAAGTCGCAGATCATCGAACTGTTGAAGAGCCAGGGCAAGGACGACCACGCCGACCAGGCAGGGTCCGAACTCCCGGACCGGGTGGATCCGGAGCTGCACGCGGACCTCCTCGCACGGTTCGGCATCACCCCGAAGGATCTGCTGGGCAAGATCCCCGGCCTCGGCGGCTTCGGCGGTTAGACACCCCGGCGCATGGGCGCCACCAACGAGTGAAGGAGCCGGTCATGGATACGAGTCAAGTGGTGTGGATCGTCGTCGGGGTCGTCGTCCTCCTTGCCGTCATCGCCCTGGTGGCACTGCTGCTCCGCAAGCGGGGCACCGCCCAGCGGGAGCGCCGGCAGGAAGAGGACCGCCACCGGGCCGCCGAGATGCGCGAGCAGGCGAAGAACACGGAACTCGAGGCACGCGAGCGTGAGGCGAAGGCGACGATGGCCGAAGCCGAGGCGCAGCGTGCCGAGATCGAGGCCGAGCGGCTTCGCCGACAGGCCCAGGAGAGGCAGACGGATGCGCAGGGGCTTCGTGAGAAGGTGACGCACCACCATCAGGAGGCCGACTCGATCGATCCCGACATCCCGAAGGACGGTGATCCGCGACAGGGCCGGTGATGATCGGCCGGTCGGGACAGGCACGATGACTGCCACGGTGACTGACACGGTGACTGACACGGTGACCGTGGTCATCACGGGCGCGTCGAGCGGTATCGGCCGGGCGACGGCGCGACTGTTCGCGGCGGACGGAGCCCGGCTCGTCCTCGCCGGGCGCGACGCGCGGACGCTGGAGACGGTGGCCGCCGAGTGCCGCGGCAGGGGGGCCGCGGTGATCGTCGTGCCCACGGACGTCGGCACCGAGGACGACGTCGACCGCCTCGCCGACGCCGCCGTCCGCACGTTCGGCGGTATCGACGTCTGGGTGGGCAACGCCTCGCTGTACAGCTTCGGCACCTTCGAGCAGACGCCGTCGGAGGTCTTCGACCGGATCATCGACGTCAACCTCCTGGGCCAGGTGTACGGGGCGCGTGCAGCCCTGCGGGTCTTCCGCACCCAGGGCCGGGGGGTCCTGGTGTCCGTCGCGTCGGTCTACTCGAGAATCACCTCGCCACTCGTCGGCCCCTATGTCACCAGCAAGTTCGGGCTCCTCGGTTTCCTGGAGGTGCTCCGGATGGAGCTGAGGGACGCGCCCGGGATCCACGTCTGCGCCGTCCTGCCGGCCACGATCGACACACCCATCCACCAGCATGCGGCGAACTACACCGGTCATCCCGTCCGCCCGCTACCGCCGGTCACGGACCCGGTCCGGGTGGCCCGGGCGATCATCCGCGTCTCGCGCCGTCCCCGCCGCCTGGTGCAGGTGGGCCGGATCCAGTCGGCATTCGTCTACGCCCGGGCGCTGGCACCGGCCGTGTACGAGCCGGTGGTCGCCCGCGCCTACCGCACGCTCGCGGTGAAGAAGGGCTCGGCGGCGGCAGCGCCGGGCAACCTGTTCGAGCCGGACCGGACGCTCACCGGTGTCACGGGCGGCTGGCGGCTCCTGTCGTGGCTCCGGCGCACTCCCGGCGGCTGATGCCGGTCCGGGCAGCGGCCTGCCGGGCCGGCGGGCACGGTCGCCGCACAGCATGCCCCCCGGGGCGCTGTCAATGTGAGGGACACGACGTTCGCCCGCGAGCGTCGCGCCACGGGCGCACCTCCATAGTTGAGGTATGAATCAATGGCAGGGCCTCCTGGCGCAGTGCGCCCGGGGTATGGGGTTCGATCGCGGGCGGAGACGGGCGGCCTACGCGCTCGCGGGAGTCGGGGTCTTCTGGGCCGTGGGGCTGCTCGGCGGTCTGCGGATCCTGCACACCGCGTCGTCGCCCATGACCACGCTCGTCCTCCTGTACGTGATGCTCGCCGTCGTCGCGCTGTCCCTGGTGGTGGCGGCCGCAGCCGTGGCCGAACTCGGGCGGCAGGCAGCCGAGAGGCGCCGGCGCTAGGCACCGACGCCTCCCGGCCGCGGGGGCCGGCTAGCGGGTGACGACGACGTGCTCGTTCGGCACGCAGTGCGTCATCGTCAGGCCCTCGACATCCCGCGGACCGTTGCTGCCCAGGTTCTTCAGGCGCTCCAGCTCCTCCTCGGAAAGGGTCTGGCTGGCGAGCGGCGGCAGGTCCTTCACGTCGGCCAGGCCGACCCCGAGTCCCTCGCCGACGCGGGCCCCGAGTTCGTCGTCGACCAGGTAGAAGTGCCAGACCATGCGCTCCTGCACCGCACGGGCCGCCTGCCCGATCAGCGTCACGAAGTTGGCGATGAGATCGTCCTTCTCCCACTGCTCGAGCAGCTGGTACCGCTGGCCCGCCTGCAGGTAGTCCTGGGTGAGCGGGATGCGCTGGCGGGTCAGGCGCCCGGAGATCTCCGGGCCCTGCTCGTCATGCGTGGGGTACTCGCCCTCCCGGAGGCCCCCGGTGATCGACGGCTCGTAGTTCACGTGCGGGTTCTGCCCCGGAGCGAGGTCGGTGCCGTAGGACATCTGGCCGCCGCGCTGGTTGGTGTGGACGGGGGCGTTCTTGGCGGAGTTCACGGGCAGCTGCAGGTAGTTCGGGCCCACCCGGTAGCGCTGCGTGTCGCTGTAGCTGAACGTGCGTCCCACGAGCATCTTGTCGTCGGAGAAGTCCAGTCCGTCCACGAGCACGCCCGTGCCGAAGGAGATCTGCTCGTTCTCGTTGTGGTGGTCGGTGACGTTCCGGTTGAGCGTCATGGTCCCCACGAGCTTCGGCTCGAAGTCCTGTTCCGGCCAGGTCTTCGTGTCGTCGAGCGGATCGAAGTCGAGTTCGGGGTGGTCGCGGTCGTCCATCAGCTGCACGTACAGGTCCCACTGCGGGTGGTCGCCGCGCTCGATGGCCTCGTAGAGGTCCCTCGAGGCATGGCCCAGGTCCGTCGCCTGGATGTTCGCGGCGTCCTCCTCGGTGAGGCTCCTCACCCCCTGCCGCGGCTGCCAGGTGTATTTGACCAGCTTGGTGTCACCGTCCGCGTTGACCCACTTGTAGGTGTTCACCCCGAAGCCCTGCATGGAGCGGTAGTCGGCCGGGATGCCGCGTGGGCTGAAGAGATTTACGAGCATGTGCATGGACTCGGGCGTCTGCGACATGAAGTCGAAGATGCGCGCCGGGTCCTGCCGGAAGGTGATGGGATCCGGTTTCAGCGAGTGGATGACGTCGGGGAACTTGATGGCGTCGCGGATGAAGAACACGGCGAGGTTGTTGCCCACGAGGTCCCAGTTGCCGTCCTCGGTGTAGAACTTGACGGCGAAACCGCGCGGATCGCGGGCCGCCTCGGACGAGTCCCTGCCGCCGATGACGGTCGAGAAGCGGATGGCGACGTCGGTCTTCTTGCCGGGCTCGGAGAACAGCTTCGCGCGCGTGTACGCGGCGATGGGCTCGTCGCCCCACGTCCCCGTCGCCTCGAACTCGCCGAACGCCACGAACCCGCGGGCATGGACCACGCGTTCGGGGATGCGCTCCCGGTCGAAGTGGCTGATCTTCTCGAGGAACTGGTAGTTCTCCAGGGTCGCCGGGCCCCGGGCCCCGACCGTGCGGGAATTCTGGTTGTCGTAGACCTGGTGGCCCTGGCGGTTGGTCAGTACTGCGCGGTCATCGCCCTCGGCGGGCGGCTGGCTGGCGACGTCGGTCATGGGGTTCTCCTCACAGCGGCCTCTGGTTCCCTGCGGCGACGAGGGTCGGCAGCGCCCCGCACCGGATTTCGACGCTACCGAAGGCCGGGACGGGCGGCAACCACCGTATCGGCCTGGCCGGATCGCTTCCCATGGGCGGTGCTAGGCCCCTTCAGGTCCCTGCTCGATCTCGGCGTACCGCTGCAGCAGGGCGGCTGCCCCGCTCTCCGGTTCACCGGCCAGGGCGGTCCGCATCGGGTCCAGCTTGGCCTCTCCGGCAGGGAAGGGCGGGAGGAGGGGTACGTCCGGGTCCGTGACGACATCGAGCACGAAGGGCCGGTCGGCAGCGAATGCCCGCCGCCACGCGTCGGCGAGGGACTCCGGATCCGCCACCCTCACGCCGTCGAGCCCGAGCAGGCGCGCATGCGCCGCGAAATCGACGTCGGGCAGGGCCTGGCTGTCCTCGAAGCGGGGTTCGCCCTCCATCTCCCGCTGCTCCCAGCTGACCTCTGCGAGGTCGCGGTTGGACAGGACGCACACCACGAAGCGGGGATCCGGCCAGCTGCGCCAGAGCTTCGCGACGGTCACGAGTTCCGCGAGACCCGCCATCTGCATGGCGCCGTCACCGGCGAGCACGACGACGGGGCGCCGGGGGTGGGCGAGCTTCGCAGCGATCCCGTAGGGGACCCCGGCACCCATGCAGCCGAGCGTGCTGGACAGGTGGGCGGGCACCCCGCGGGGCAGCCGGAGCTGCCGTGCGTACCAGTAGACGCAGCTCCCGACGTCGACCGCGACCTGCGCGTCGCCCGGCAGCACGGCGTCGAGTTCGTGCACCACGCGCTCCGGGTTCACGGGACGGGCCGGCACCAGGGCCCGTTCCGTGGCGATCCGGTGCCATCGGCGCACCTGCTCCTCGACCTCCCGGCGCCAGCTGTGGTCCTGCTGGCCGTGCAGCAGCACCAGCAGGGCGGTCAGGGTCTCCGCCGCGTCACCGTTCAGTGCGACCTCGACGGGGTAGCGGTTGCCGATGGCTTTCGGGTCGATGTCGATCTGGACGGCACGGGCCTGGCCCGGCGCGGGGTAGTACTCGGTCCAGGGGTCGTTCGATCCGATGATGAGCAGGGTGTCGCAGTTGCCCAGGAGGTGGGCGCTCGCCGTGGTCCCGAGGTGCCCCATGGTGCCGGTGGCGTGGGGCAGCGATTCATCGACGTAGGGCTTGCCGAGCAGGCTCGTGGTGATGCCCGCCCCCAGCCGCTCGGTGACGGCGAGGACCTCCTGCTGGGCATGGGCAGCGCCCTGCCCCACGAGCACCGCGATCTTCCGGCCGGCGTTCAGGACGGCCGCCGCGTCATGCAGGTCCGTCTCCCGGGGCGACACGCAGCCCATGGACCATACGGGCGACGACGGCACCACGCCGTGCTCATGGGGTGTCCTGGGAGCTGGAGCCTGCTGGACGTCGTGCGGGAGGATGACGACGGCGGGCGACCGCGTCGCGAGAGCTGTCTTGAAGGCGCGGTCGAGGACCATGGGCAGCTGCTCGGGGCCCGCCACCTGCTGACGGAACTCGGAGGCCACGTCCTTGAACAGGCTGAGGAGGTCGATCTCCTGCTGGTACGCAGACCCGAGCACCGTCTGGCTCTGCTGCCCGACGAGCGCTACGACGGGCACACTGTCCATCCGTGCGTCGTACAGTCCGTTGAGGAGGTGGACCGCGCCCGGCCCCTGGGTGGCGGTGACGACCCCGACCCCGCCCGTGTACTTGGCGTGTGCCACGGCCATGAAGGCGGCAGCCTCCTCATGGCGCGCCTGCACGAAGGCCGGACCCCCTGCCCGCCGCAGTGCACCGAGCAGGGGGTTGATGCCGTCACCGCTGTAGCCGAAGATCCGGTCCACACGCCATGCGGTGAGGTGGCGGACGAGGAAGTCGGCCGCCGTGTCCTCCGCCACCGGCTAGACCGCTGCCGGCACTTCGGGGCCGGTGGGCCAGCGGAGGAGGGCGGCGATCGGCTTCTCCTCGAGGGCGCCGGACGGATACATAGTGACCTGGGCGTCCGTGAGAGCGGCAGCGCGCAGCAGCGCGGCCACGGCGGGCACGTGGCCGAGCACGCCGGCACCGGCGGTCTCGGCCTCCGACGCCGCTACCCATGGCGCTGCATCGAGGGCCAGGAGGGTCTCGCCGTCCCAGGCCGTGGTCTCGAGGAGCAGGGATTCCACCTGCGCCTGCTGCAGGGCGGTGATGACGGCTCCGCGACCAATGGCGGAGGTCCTCGTGCCCTGGCCTTCCTTCTCGGCCAGACGCTCCAGGAGGGTGTGCTGCCGGTCGGCCAGCGTGAGCGCCACGAGCTGCTGGACCTGCTCGAGGAACGTCTCCTCGTCCGCGCCGTCGGCGCGCGTGTTGCTCTCGATGATGTTCAGCTTGTCCCGGGACTCCTGCGACACCTCGTCATGGACCAGCTGCCGGGCGCGGATGTCACCCGCCACGATGATGAGCTGCGCGTCGTGCTCGGCAGCGATGCGGTCGATCTCGGATGCGACCTCGCGGGAGTTCATCTTCCAGACCTTCTCGGCATGCTGCTGCATGCGCCTGTGCGCCCAGCCGCCGCTCCCGAGCTTGCGGGTGTGGTCGGTGTCCCCCTCGACCGTCGTGTCCGGTCCGCCCGCCATGAGGTGGGCCTCATCGCCGTCGGCATACCGCAGGTACACCTCACCGCCGTGGTGCCCGACTTCGGCCACGATATAGGCGAAGTCCTCGGGCGTGTGCCGGACGAGGGGAGTCAGGTCGGGGATCGGGCCGGTCGCGGTCACGGTCAGGCCCACCAGGTTCCCGGGGAGGAACTCGTTGACCACGGCCTGTCCGTCGTTCACGAGGAGGTAGCGCGTCACCGGGTCGGGCAGGCCCTTCGCGGTGGTGCCGAGCGCGGCGACCGCCGCCTCCACGTCCTGTTCCGGAGCACCGGCGTCCTTCATCTCCTGGGCGACGCTGCGGGGGAGGATCTCGTCGTTGGCCAGGCCGTCCACGGTACCGGTGCTGCCCTCCACATAGATGGTGGTCCATGGGCCGGGCCGTTCGAACAGATGGGCGTGGTCTTTGAGTACGTGCGTCACGAAGATCCCCTGTCATGTCGGTGGTTCGTCCGGCGCGGGTGCCAGCGCCGGAATACTAAGGACACTTATGGTCTATCACCCGGGGCTGGTTGCTGAGAAGGACCGATTGGTCTGCCCCCGGGCTTGAAAAACGCTCGGCACGCGTGGGCGGCGGCGGGTAGCGTGGGTGCATGCTCACAGTTCCCGAGAATTTCCCACCCGCCTACGTCAGCTATCTCGAAGCCCAGGACGAGGGCTTCGCCGAGACGGTGCTGATGGTCATGAAGCAGTCCGTCGCGGAGGGCAAGCACGGCATCCTGATCAGCAACCAGGCTCTCGACCGGGGAGCCGAGACGTCCAAGGAGATCCCCTTCGGCGAGGTCGTCGAGGGCACGCGCTGACCGGAGGTCGGTAGCGCGCTCCCTCGCGGTCCGGAACGCAGAAGCGGGGGGAAGCCGGGGGGGTGGGGTTGTGTTTTTTTTTTTGGATGGTGCTTGGTTGTGTTTTTCTTC
>NZ_JBTNDU010000028.1:0-13925 GCF_054510835.1 Arthrobacter sp. TmT3-37
TGATCGCGGCTCCGGAGGCCTTGGACCAGAACACCTCGCCCTTCTGGAAGGACTGGTAGCACCCGTTGTCGCGGATCCCGCAGACCTGTGCCGCGGTGGGGTAGCCCAGGGTTCCGCCTTCGCCGCCGGCTGCCAGCCATGCGGTGCGCAGCGGCCCGTTCAGGGAGATGACAGCACCCGTTGCACTGGACCAGATGACCGCGCCATTGGCGAACCCCTGGTAGCACCCTCCACCGGTCAGATCACACACGACACCGGAGCGCACCTCCCCGAGCCCGGACGAGGACGCGACAACCGCCGAGATAGCCGCCGCCGCCGGCGACGGAGTCGAATTCGGGGGAGTGATCGTCACGACGGCGCTTGCAGCGCCCGGGTCGGTCGTGGGGACCGACATCGAGGTGATCTCCACGCGTGTCCCCGTGTGGGTGGTGAACGTCTGTCCCGCCTTCCACGTCAGGGCACGGTTCGAGTAGCCGTACAGGCCGCTGTTGGGGGTGAGGACCACCGATGCGTTGCCGGCCCAGCCGAGGACGTCCTGCTTGGTGATCTTCACGCCCTGGTTGCCGCCCACGGCAGAGGTCCTGTCGTAACCGAGGGGCACGCGGAGCTCGAGGTAGTACACCTCCTTGCTCTTCGGGTCCACGAACTTCAGCGCCCGCTGCGTCTCGCTGCCGCTCCAGGGCTTCAGGGTGTACTGCTTCCGCTCCGACGGCGTCCCGATGTTGCGGATCTCCGAACCGGACCCGAAGCCGCCGTACTCCCAGAGGAAGGCATTGATCATCGGGGAGCTGACCTGGGCGTAGCCCATCATGTCGGACATGTCGCTGTACTCGGACGACCAGCAGCCCGAATCGCCCCAGGACGATCCGGTGCGTTCCGCGTCGAGCCGTCCGCCCGGGCAGGCCAGCGAGTTGGCGTGGTGCAGGCCGAGGACGTGGCCGAACTCGTGGGTCACGACGTTGTTGGTGAGCGCCGACGGGTAGGGCATGATCACGCGGCCGCTGGTGGAGCTGTCGGTGAAGCCGCCGCCCAGGATGCCCCAGGAGCCGTTGTAGTTGAGGTCGGCATGGGGGACGAAGATCACGAGGGACTCGTAGGGCCGGTACTGCCAGTTCAGTTCCCTCGTCACGGTCGCCATGATCGTCCCGTAGGAGTCGGTGATCCGCGCCGCCGACTTGTGCCGGTACTCGCTCACCTTCGTCATCGACAGGCGTCCGGCGGAGGCTGAATTCCAGTAGGCGTTCGCGCTCGTGATCGAGTTGCGGGCCGCCGTCATGTTGATCGCGTCGGTATCGGCAACTGTCTTCCCCGACAGTTGCACGGTGACGAGCGTGACCTTGAAGTCGCCGCTGCGCGGTGCGATCGCTGCAGACCCGGCGCTGCCGTCGAGGCCCAGGGGCGACGCCGACTTCATCGGGCTGACCGGCTGGGCGAAGTGCTCGCCGTACCGGGCGTTCGAATCCGGGTCCTCGAGCGGGTTCCACGTGAGGTCCGGGACGAAGGACGTGACCTCGTCCTGGGCTGCGGCGGGCGCTTCGGCGGTCGCAGCCGACGCCGGGGCGGGGACTGTCGGAGCCGGGGCGGGAACTGTGGGAGCCGGCGTCGTGGCGGCTTTCGTCCCGCTGTCGACGGTGGGCGCCGGCGCGACGGGTGCGGTCGTCACCGTCGGTGCGGCAGGCGCACTCGCCGGGCCGGTCGCGATTCGAGGGGCGGCCGGGACAGCCGGGGCGGCGGTCGCGGAAGGGGTCGGGGCCGTTACGGCGTCTGTTGCTACTGCGGGGACCGCGCTGCCCATGAGACCGAGGGACAGGAGGGCGGCACACAGGAGTCGAGCGGGGGAGGGCAGGGTCACGGGTTCTCCAGCAAAATCCGGGCGTCAGCCAGCGATTGAATCCCGAGAAGACTTACATAGCTGTTACGACTGTGACGGGGGTTTCGGATGTGAAACCAGAATCCTCGGTAAAACCTGCGCGTTCCGTGGTAATTCCACTGGGCGTGTCGTGCGGTTGCAGGCTCCCGCACGCTGTAGAGGCGGGAAACTGCGGTTATGCACATCTGCCGCACCGTCTAGTCGGGCGGGGCCGCCTTGAGTAGGGTGATTCGCAGCAGGAGCCGACCGGGCTCGACCATCACGCCAACGGCGGCGCGAAGGTACGCGGGGGATATCCATGGATGCTGTGCACGTGGTCGAGGGCGAGGTGCGGGAGCTCATCCGGAGGCGTGGGCTGGATCCCTCCCGCCAGGTCGACGAGGTGCAGCTCCTGGTCCGCGATGCCGTCGCCGATTACGAGGAACGCTCGGTCCTGGGGTTCCTCCCACCGTTGGGCCGGCTCGATGCCGCACGCAAGCAGATCTACGACGCCGTCGCCGGGTTCGGCGCCCTGCAGCCTTTCCTGGACGATCCCACGGTCGAGGAGATCTGGATCAATGCGCCGTCGGAGGTGTATGTCGCGCGGAACGGGGAATCCGAACTCACGGCGCTGTCGCTGAGCGAGCAGCAGGTGCGGGACCTCGTCGAGAAGATGCTGAAGTCGAGCGGCCGTCGCCTGGATCTGTCCTCGCCCTTCGTGGACGCCTCCCTCCCCGATGGGTCACGGCTGCATGTCGTGATCCCCGACGTCACCCGCAAGCACTGGTCCGTGAACATCCGGAAGTTCATCGCCCGGGCCTCCCGGCTGGAGCACCTGGTGGAATTGGGCACCCTGTCCCCACAGGCGTCGCGGTTCCTCGGAGCGGCCGTCGCGAGCGGCCTCAACATCCTCGTGTCCGGGGCGACCCAGGCAGGGAAGACGACGATGCTGAACTGCCTCGGTGCGTCGATCGGCCCCCGGGAGAGGGTCATCACGGTCGAGGAGATCTTCGAACTGCGATTGCCCCTGCGCGACGTGGTCGGCCTGCAATGCAGGCAACCCAATCTCGAGGGCCACGGTGAGATCCCCCTGCGCCGCCTCGTGAAAGAGGCACTGAGGATGCGGCCGGACCGGCTGGTCGTCGGCGAGGTCCGGGAGGCGGAGTGCCTGGACATGCTGATCGCGCTGAACAGCGGCCTGCCGGGGATGTGCAGCGTCCACGCCAACAGCGCCCATGACGCGGTCACGAAGATCTGCACGCTGCCGCTCCTCGCCGGTGAGAACATCTCGAGCAGTTTCGTGGTGCCGACCGTGGCCTCCTGCATCGATCTCGTGGTGCACTGCGCGCGGCTGACGGATGGTCGGCGCCGAGTCACGGAAATCATGGCCCTGGGCCGACGCGTCGAGAACGGTGTCATCGAGTCCTCCCATGTCTTCCGGCGGGTCGACGGGATTCTGGAACTGACGGCCAGCGGCATGCCGGCGGAGGAGAAGTTCGCCGCCGCGGGAGTCGATGTGTCGTCGCTGCTCGGAACCAACGCATGAGCACGGCGCTGGGGGTCGCCCTCGGTGCAGGGCTCTTCCTCGTCTGGTGGTCCTGCTGGGAACGACCGGCTGAGGCGCGATCAGTCCCGGTCCGGCGACGGCTGCTGGACGATCTCCTCCTGCGTGCCGGCGTCGAGCGGGTCTCCTCGAACGGGCTGATCGCGTCCTGCGCGGCGGTGGGCGTCGCCGTCCTGCTGCTCGGCTTCATCCTGACGGGATCCGCGCCGATCGCCCTGTGCTTCGCCCTGTTCGGCGCGTTCCTGCCGTTCTCGATCGTGCGGTGGCGGGCAGCGAAGCGCACCGCGTCACTGCGCGAGGTGTGGCCGGACGTGGTGGACCACCTCCGGTCCGCGATCCGCGCAGGGCTGTCGCTCCCGGAGGCGCTCATCCAGCTCGGCGAGAAAGGGCCGCTCGAACTGCGGCCGGCGTTCCGGGCCTTCGGGGCGGACTACCGGGCAGGAGGGCGGTTCGACGACGCGCTCAACCGGCTCAAGGAGCGGTTGGCGGATCCGGTGGCGGACCGCATCGTCGAGGCGCTGCGGATGACGCGGGAGGTCGGCGGATCGGACCTCGGCCGGCTGCTCGGCACCCTCTCCGAATTCCTGCGGGACGCCGCGCGGACGCGCAGCGAGCTCGAGGCCCGGCAGTCGTGGACCGTCAACGCGGCCCGCCTCGCTGTCGCCGCTCCCTGGTTCGTCCTCCTGCTCCTGTCGACCAGGCCGGAGGCCGTCCGGGCGTACAACTCCGCGGGCGGCGCGGTGGTCCTGCTCGGCGGACTCGTGGTCTCCGTCGTCTGCTACCGCATCATGCTCCGGATCGGCGCGCTACCAGAGGATCAGCGGGTCCTCCGGTGAATCCCGTCAGCGCCCTTGCCGCACTCTGCGGACTCGTGTTCGGTACGGGCTTATGGCTGGTCCTCGTGCGGCTTCCCGTCATGCGGGCGACGAGCCTGACGCAACGCGTCGCGCCACAGCTGCGCGCGGTCGATGTTCAGTCGCGCCTCCTGACGGATTCCCCGGCGAATGTCACGCCCTTCGGGCCGCTCGAGCGCATCCTCCGCCCACTGCTGGCGGACGCCGTGTCCTGGTCCCACCGTTTCAACCCGGCGTCGGCGACACTCGCACGCCGGCTGGCCCAGGCGGGCCGCGGCCAGACGACGACGGACTTCCGCGCCCAGCAGCTCCTCTGGGCGGCGGGAGGGCTGGCGGGTTCGACGCTCGTCATGGTCCTCCTCGCGGCGTCGGGGTCGGCCGATGTGCCGCTGGCCGTGATCATCGTCCTCGGCTGCGCGGTGCTGGGCTTCGTCGGGAGGGACCACGTCCTGTCGGCCGACATCAGGCGGCGCGAGACCCGCATGCTCGCCGAGTTCCCCAGTCTTGCGGAGCTGATGGCACTCGCCGTCTCGGCGGGCGAGAGCACGACGGGTGCCCTCGAGCGGATCTGCAGGACGGCGACCGGGGAACTCGCCGGCGAGTTCGCCCTCGTCCTGGCCGCCACGCGGGCGGGGAAGCCCCTCGTCGACGCCCTCCAGGAATTCTCCAACAGGACGCGCCTGGCCCCGCTCGCGCGATTCGTGGACGGCATCACCGTGGCCGTGCAGCGCGGTACGCCGCTGGCCGACGTGCTGCGGGCCCAGGCCCAGGACGTCCGCGACCTCGCCAAACGCGAGCTGATGGAATCGGCGGGCAGGAAGGAGATCGCGATGATGGTTCCGCTGGTCTTCGGTGTGCTCCCGCTGACCGTCCTGTTCGCCGTCTATCCGGGGATCGCGCTCATCAATCTCGGTTTCTGATCCACCAACGACTCCATCGAAGGGGACACCATGAAGATCCTGACCAGCGCACCGCGCATCGCCCTGCTGTTCCTTGCGGCAACTGCGGCACTGTTCCGGGCGACGGAGGATCGCGAGCGGGGGGATGTCCCGGGGTGGGTCATGATCACCCTGATGTCGGCCGTCCTCGTCGCCGCCCTGCTGGCGATCGCCGGTCCCGCGCTGGAGGGGCTGTTCAACCAGGTGATCGACCAGGTCTCCCCCTAGTGGTGCTGCGACACCGGAGGATGCCCCGGCACGACCCGGGCGATTCCTCGGATACCGAGCACGGCGCGGCCGTCGTCGATTTCGCACTGGTCGGCGGACTCCTGACCGTCGTGTTCATCGCCATCATCCAGCTGACCCTCGTGCTCCATGTCCGCAACACGCTCATCGACGCGGCCGCCTCGGGTGCTCGGTACGGCACACTCGCGGACCGGGACCCGCAGGACGCGGTGGGGCGCACCGAGCAGCTGATCCGCGGCTCACTGGCCGATGCGTACGGGTCCGACATCTCGGTCGGGGAGAGCACCGTCAGCGGTGTCCGCACCCTCGAGGTGGTGGTCCGGGCGCCCCTGCCGGTCATCGGCCTGATCGGGCCGGCCGGAGTCCTGGAGGTACGCGGCCATGCCGCCCTTCCGTCGTGACCCGGCAATCGTCCCTGCTCAGGGCCGGCGTGGCACTCGGAGCGCTGCCTGGCCCGGAGGGTCGACGCGTGGCCGGACGGCGGGCCGGCGCCGGCACGAGGGGGAGAACGGCAGCGCCGTCGTCGAGTTCGTGTTCCTGGGCGTCCTGCTACTGGTGCCGGTCGTGTACCTCGTGCTGACCGTGGGCGCGCTGCAGGGTGGTTCGTTCGCCGTGGTGGGTGCCGCCGACCAGGCCGCGAGGGTGTACGCGGATGCACCGACCGCAGGGGCAGGGGATGCGAGGGCCCGCGAAGCCGTCCGGATCGCGTTCTCGGACTTCGGCTTCACGGCGGACCAGGCCGACGTCGACATCATCTGCAGCGAGGCGTGCCTCATGCCGGGTTCCACCGTGACCGTCGTGGTGCGCCTGGACGTCCCCCTTCCGTTGGTCCCCGCCATCGCGGGGTCCTCCCCGTCAGCCGCGACGGTGGACGCGACATCCACCTCGATCGTGGAGCGGTTCGGGTGATGCGGGCCCGGAGACCGGAGGCCACCCCGGCACCCGGCGCGGGGCGGTCCGACGACGGGCAGATCGGGATCCTCGTCATCGGCTACCTGCTGATCTCCCTGCTGGTCGTCACCGTCGTGCTCGCCGTGACCGCCGTATATATAGAGCACAAGAAACTGCTGTCGGCCGCCGACGGCGCTGCGCTCGCCGCAGCCGACGACTACAGCATCGACGTCCGCGTCGGAGCGTCGACGACGCCGCTCCCGGTCCTGCAGGACTCCGGCGTCGAGGACTCCGCCGCCGGCTACCTCTCGACCACCGGGGCCGACGCCCGCTTCGAGCAACTGGGCATCGATCCCGCCACGGGAGCAGCCGACGGGCGCACTGCCAGGGTCGTGCTCACCGCCGTCGTCCGTCCGCCGATCGTCAACTTCCTCGTTCCGGCCGGGATACCGATCATCGCCCAGGCCGATGCCCGTGCCGAGCTCACGCGCTGACGCGCAGCACACCGCGTCGTCGCACCCACGCGGCCGGCCAGGGTGGAGCGCGGTCGCGGCGCGGGGCATGACGTAGGCTGGAAGAACCATGGCAACCACTGATTTTCCCGCAGAGATCCGCGCCTTCCGCGCGAAGTACCAGTCCATCGAGCAGGTCTCCGACGTCGAGGGGATCCGCAAGGACATCGATGAACTGAGCGAGGAAGCCGGTGCGCCGGACCTCTGGGACGATCCGGCGGCGGCGCAGAAGGTGACCTCCAAGCTGTCCCATCGACAGTCCGCCCTGGAGCGCCTCGAGACCCTGGAGAGCCGTATCGACGACCTCGAGGTCCTCGTGGAACTGGCGCAGGACGAGAGCGACGAGGACACCCTCGCGGAGGCCGAGAAGGAACTCGTGTCGCTGAGCAGGTCCCTCGACCAGCTGGAGATCGTGACGCTCCTCGCCGGCGAGTGGGACGAGCGCGAAGCCGTCGTCACCATCCGTTCCGGAGCCGGGGGAGTGGATGCCGCAGACTTCGCCGAGATGCTCCTGCGGATGTACCTGCGCTGGGCCGAGCGCCACGGCTACCCGACCTCGGTGCTCGACACGTCCTACGCCGAGGAGGCCGGCCTGAAGTCGGCGACGTTCGAGGTCAAGGCCCCCTACGCGTTCGGCACGCTGTCGGTCGAGGCCGGGACGCACCGCCTCGTCCGCATCAGCCCCTTCGACAACCAGGGCCGCCGGCAGACGTCCTTCGCGGCCGTCGAGGTCATCCCGCTGATCGAGCAGACGGACGTCATCGAGGTCCCGGACAACGAGATCCGCGTCGACGTCTTCCGCTCCTCCGGTCCGGGCGGACAGTCCGTCAACACCACGGACTCCGCGGTACGCCTGACCCACCTGCCCACAGGCACGGTGGTGTCCATGCAGAACGAGAAGTCGCAGATCCAGAACCGGGCCGCCGCCATGCGCGTGCTGCAGTCCCGGCTCCTGCTGCTCAAGAAGGAGCAGGAGGACGCGGAGAAGAAGGCGTTCGCGGGCGACGTGAAGGCGTCCTGGGGCGACCAGATGCGCTCCTACGTCCTCAATCCGTACCAGATGGTCAAGGACCTGCGCACCAACCACGAGGTGGGCAACACCTCGGCGGTGTTCGACGGCGAGATCGACGACTTCATCGACGCCGGGATCCGCTGGCGGACGAACAACCGCAAAGACGAAGCCTGAGCGGACGTACACCCGGCCCGACGCGCACCCGGCTCGACGCACGCACCCGGCCTGCTGTGCAGCCGGGCGTCGCCGCAGCCGGGACGGACGGCCGACCTAGGGAGCGGGCGTCGCCACCCGGGCCTCGCGGCGGACCAGATCCTGCAGGTACTGCCCGTAACCGCTCTTGAGGAGCTTCTCAGCGCGGACCATCAGTTCGTCGTCGGTCAGGAGTCCCCGTCGCCAGGCGATCTCCTCCGGCACCCCGATCTTCAGGCCCTGCCGGTGCTCGATGGTCCGTACGAACGTCGACGCGTCGTTCAGCGAGTCGAACGTGCCGGTGTCGAGCCAGGCCGTGCCGCGCGGCAGGACCTCGACCTTGAGCCGTCCCGCATCGAGATAGCTCCGGTTGACGTCCGTGATCTCCAGTTCTCCGCGGGCAGAGGGCTTCAGTCCCTTCGCGATGGAGATGACGTCGTTGTCGTAGAAGTAGAGGCCGGGCACCGCGTAGTTGCTGCGCGGCTCGGACGGCTTCTCCTCGAGCGACAGGGCCCTGAAGTCCTCGTCGAACTCGACGACGCCGTACTGACGCGGGTCGACCACGTGGTAGCCGAAGATCGCTCCGCCGTCGATGCCCGCGAAGCGGCCCAGGGTGGCGCCCATGCCCGGCCCGTAGAAGATGTTGTCGCCGAGGATCAGGGCGACGTCGTCGTTCCCGATGTGCTCCTCGCCGATGATGAAGGCCTGCGCCAGCCCGTCCGGCGCCGGCTGCGTCGCGTAGGTGATGTTCGCCCCGCACCAGGACCCGTCGCCCAGCAGGGTCTCGAACTGCACGGCATCCCTCGGGGTCGTGATGATCAGGATGTCCCGGATGCCCGCCAGGAGCAGCGTCGACAACGGGTAGTAGATCATCGGCTTGTCGTACACCGGCACGAGCTGCTTGCTGATGCCCAGGGTGATCGGATGAAGCCTCGAGCCGGTTCCGCCGGCCAAAATAATTCCGCGCATCGCTTCATTCTGGCGTAGTTCCCGACGGTCGTGCGGGTAGGGCCGGCTCGTGTCGCTGCGCGCTCCGCAGCGGCGGCACCCGCCGGCCCGGCAGGACCACCCGGCGATCAGGTGCGCGATGTGCGCCGGCGCCGTGCGCGCGACACACCGCCCGGGTGACGGGCGCTCCGTTGCGCCGTCGTTATAGTCGAGAAGCCGGCGCTTCCTTCCCCCAGCAAATGCCCGTGCCCGGCGCACACATGGGCGCAGAGTGATCATGATCAGATTCGACAACGTCACGAAGAACTACGACTCCAAGTCGCAGCCCGCCCTCGACGCCGTCTCCCTCGACGTCGACCGCGGCGAGTTCGTCTTCCTCGTGGGCGCCTCGGGCTCCGGCAAGTCGACCTTCATCCGCCTCGTCCTCAAGGAGGACCGGGCGTCGAGGGGCGCCGTCTACGTGGCCGGCCAGAACGTCGCGAACATCCCCTCGTGGCGCGTACCCCGGCTGCGGCGCGGCATCGGCGTCGTCTTCCAGGACTTCCGCCTGCTCCCCAACAAGACGGTGTTCGCCAACGTCGCCTTCGCGATGCAGGTCATCGGCAGGAGCCGCGCCGTCATCCGCGAGACCGTTCCCGACGTCCTCGCGACCGTCGGCCTCGAGGGCAAGAACAACCGCATGCCCCATGAACTCTCCGGTGGCGAGCAGCAGCGCGTCGCGATCGCGCGCGCCATCGTCAACCGTCCCGGCATCCTGCTGGCCGACGAGCCCACCGGCAACCTGGATCCGACGACGTCGATGGGCATCATGAAGGTCCTCGACAGGATCAACCAGAACGGCACCACGGTGGTCATGGCCACGCACGACGACGACATCGTCAACACGATGCGCAAGCGCGTCGTCGAACTCCGCAACGGATCCGTGGTGCGCGACGACGCCCAGGGCATCTACGTGGGCGAGACCGGGGTACTGACCGGATGAGGCTGGCCTTCATCCTGTCCGAGATCGGCTCGGGCATCCGCCGCAACCTGTCCATGGTCACCTCCGTGATCCTCGTGACCTTCATCTCGCTCACCTTCGTCGGCGCCGCCGGGCTGTTCCAGCTGCAGATCAACCAGATGAAGGGTTACTGGTACGACCGCGTGCAGGTCACCCTCTACCTCTGCGTCGACAACTCCTCGGAGACGAGCTGTGCTGCGGGGCCTGTCACCGACGAGCAGCGCGAGGCGATCCAGGCGAAGCTCGAATCCGAGCAGTTCGCGCCGTACGTGGACACCGTCACCTACGAGTCGCAGGAGGAGGCGCTCGGCCACTTCCGGGACCAGTTCGCGAATTCGCCGATCGTCGACTCGGTGACCGCCGACCAGCTGCCCGCGTCCTACCGGGTGAGCCTCGTGGATGCGGAGAAGTACGAGGTCATCGACGAGGCCTTCTCCTCGGAGCCCGGCGTGGATGCCGTGAGCGACCAGCGCGACTTCCTGGAGGCGATCTTCCGCTACATGAACTGGGCGTCCGTCGTCGCGCTCGTGATCGCCGGGATCATGACGTTCTGCGCGATCCTGCTGATCGCCACGACCATCCGGCTCTCGGCCTTCAGCCGCCGCCGCGAGACCGGCATCATGCGCCTCGTGGGCGCGTCGAAGGCCGTCATCCAGCTGCCGTTCATCCTGGAAGGAGTGATCGCCGCCGTTCTCGGGGCGGTCCTCGCGTCGGCGACGCTCTGGGCAGCGTCGAAGTTCGTGATCGACGGCTGGCTCGTCGACACCTTCCCGCAGACGGCGTTCATCTCGTCCCAGCAGGTACTGCTCCTGGTTCCCGCACTCATCCTGCTCGGGGCTGTCCTCGCAGGACTCTCCTCCCTGCTCACCCTCCGACGATACGTAAAGGTCTAACCGTATGCCGCTCAGCGCCAGGGGACACGTGCGCCCACCAGGAACCTGGTGGGCCCGGCAGGACACGAGGACCTTCGTCGTCCGCGGTACCGCAGGCACCTCGATCGCCCTCGTCGTCGCGCTCGCGCTCGGATTCAGCACGCCCGTCGTCGCGGACGAACTCGACGACCGCAAGAGTGCGCTCGAGAACGAGATCACCGAGGTCCAGCAGTCCATGGAGTACCTGGACGCCGACATCGCCGAGACGATCGGCGCGCTGAAGACCTACCAGGGGCAGTTGCCGGCGGCGCAGCAGTCCCTCGCCGATGCCCAGGGCAAGGTCGAGACCGCGGTGGGGGAGGTCGAGGCCCTCGCGGTCCGCGTGGATCTCGCACAGGAGACCAGGAACAAGATCACCGAGGAACTCCGCGCCGACCAGCAGGAGATGGAGGAGACCCGCGAGGTCATCGGCCAGATCGCCACCGAGGCCTACAAGAACGGCGGGATTCCCACCAACGTGTCCCTGCTCCTGGGTGCGGAGGGGGTCGAGGACTTCACCGAGTCGATGGATCTGGTGGACCAGGCCCTGCGCAGCCAGAACGCCGCCATGGAACGCCTGTCCGAGCAGAGCGCGACCAACGCCGACAGCAAGGCCCGCCTGGTCGCCGTCGAGGCCGAGATCACGAAGCTCAAGGACCGGGCCGACGCGGCGCTCGCCGCCGAGCAGTCCGCCCGCGACGCCGCAGCGGGCGAGAAGGCGAAGGTGGACAAGCTCGTGGCGGACACCTCCGCCCTGTCGGCGACGCTGCAGGAGCAGAAGCCCGTGATCGAGGCGAAGCTGGCGAGCGTGGAGCAGGCCCAGCAGCAGGTGAACGCGGACATCGCCGAGCGGCAGCGCCGCCAGATCGAGGAGGCCCGCAAGGCGGAGGAGGCGCGCCTGAAGGCCGAGGCCGAGGCAGCGGCCCGCGCGGAGGAAGCGCGCCTGCGCGCGGAGGCGGAAGCTGCCGCAGCGGCGGAATCGGCACGGCTGGCAGCCGAGGCCGAGGCCGCCAACCGGCCGGCACCGGCACCTGTTGCGCCCGCCCCGGTGGCGCCCGTCGTCCCGCAGGTGCAGGCCCCGGTGGCCACGGCACCCAGCTCGTTCGGCCTGAACTCCCCGGTCAACGGCCCGATCTCCTCCGGGTTCGGCTGGCGTCCGACGCCGGTGGGGACCATCGACTTCAACGGCACGGGCGGCTACACGCACACGGGGATCGACTACGGTGTGGGCTGCGGGACGCCGCTCTACGCCCCCGCCGCCGGCGAGGTCTGGTACGCGGACTCGAACGTCCTGCCGGGCGCAGGCAACCGGATCGTCCTCAATCACGGCGTCGTGGGCGGCAACGCACTCGCCACGAACTTCTACCACCTGACGAGCTTCCTGGTCTCGCCGGGCCAGCGCGTCAGCGCCGGCCAGCTGATCGGCTACACGGGGACCACCGGCAATTCGACGGGCTGCCACCTGCACTTCGAGACGATGCTGAACGGCACACTCGTGGATCCGATCGGCCTGCTCTAGGTCGTAGGATGGAAGGCACTGTCCTCCCGCGGACCGCCGTCCGCAGCAGTGCCGCAAGAAGGAGTATCGCCGTGCCGAAGGAAAGTGGCCGGAAAGTGGTGGCCACCAATCGGAAGGCCTTCCACGACTACGCCGTGCTCGACACGTACGAGGCCGGCATCGCACTCATGGGCACCGAGGTGAAGTCGCTGCGCCAGGGGCGCGCCTCCCTCGTCGACGGCTTCGCGATCTTCTACGGCGACGAGCTCTGGCTCGAGGGCATCCACATCTCCGAGTACTCGCAGGGCAGCTGGACCAACCATGCCGCGCGCAGGAGGAGGAAACTCCTCCTGCACCGCGAGGAACTCACCAAGATCTCACAGAAGATCCGCGAGTCCGGCTTCACCCTGGTCCCTCTGCAGCTCTATTTCCTGAACGGCAGGGCCAAGGTCGAGATCGCGGTGGCGCGCGGCAAGCGTGACTACGACAAGCGCCAGACCCTGCGCGAGAAGCAGGACAACCGCGAGGCGCTGCGTGCCATGCGTGAGAAGAACCTGGGCGCGTGAGTGATGTCTTCTGGTCGGCGCAGGACGACGACGAGGAAGGCGAGCCCTCGGAGCTGAGGTACAGGCGGCCGTGGTGGGTGACCGCCGGCGCCCTGGTCGACCTGCTCCTGCTGCTCATCGTGGTGCCCGCAGGAATCCTCTCCCTCCTCCCGTTCGTCTTCCTCGTCTACGTCTTCTTCGCGCAGGTCCTCGTCTGGATCTCCCCGGTGCTCATCCTGCTCAACGCGGCGATCTTCTGGTGGAGCTTCCGGCGGAAGCAGGCCGCGACCACGGCCCTGGCCGCACTCGGCATCGCCTTCGTCCTCCTCGCGTTCGTCGTCGTCCGGCTGTGGCAGTCGCCCGTCGTCGTGCTCGGACTCACGCTGGTGCGATAGGCGTTCTCCCTGGGCGAAGCGCCGAGCCGCACCCGGGCGGTGGGGTAGACTTGAGGAACCGCTCCGCCATCGGCGGAACGGCGCAGGGATCACTTGATAACTGAACATGGGGATGACAGGTTTCGACGATGTTAGTCGCGACAGGGGAAGCGGGCCGAGGATACAGGGTTATCTCGTAAACGCTCCTTGTAAAACAATAAGTGCCAAATCATCGCGCACTGACTTCGCTCTCGCTGCCTAGGCAGCCTAGCTAGTCCGTCAGACCGGGTTCGCTCTCGCCCCGGATCCTGGCGTCATTTAGAGGGCCACTGCTCCCGGTCCTCGTTGTAGGGACCGGGGGGACTCTTATACAACTGGGCTTGGCAGCCACTTGTTTGCACGATGGCTGGAGCCGAGAAAAACCGACGCAAACTGCGCCCGGAGAAGCCCTGACTACACTGCATCGGACGCGGGTTCAATTCCCGCCATCTCCACCACCACGAAGCGGGCCTCCGGTTCTCCTAGGGGGGGGTTTTTTTTTTCGCGCGAAAACCCCCTCGGGTTTGTTGTTTCCTTTGGCGGGAGCTCCCC
>NZ_JBTNDU010000029.1:0-5948 GCF_054510835.1 Arthrobacter sp. TmT3-37
TCCTGTTGTTTGAGAACTCAATAGTGTGCCAAGTTTGTTGATACCGATTGTTTTTTGATTGGTTGAATTTGCTGGTTGCCGCACCCCGTGTGGTGGCTGGTTTTTTTGGCTGGTTTCGAATTTTGTGCAGCGTGGTTGCCCGTTTTCCCGGGTTTCCGTGTTGTGTCTGTAATGCATTTACGGAGAGTTTGATCCTGGCTCAGGATGAACGCTGGCGGCGTGCTTAACACATGCAAGTCGAACGATGAACCTCACTTGTGGGGGGATTAGTGGCGAACGGGTGAGTAACACGTGAGTAACCTGCCCTTGACTCTGGGATAAGCCTGGGAAACCGGGTCTAATACTGGATACGACCTTCTGGCGCATGCCATGTTGGTGGAAAGCTTTTGTGGTTTTGGATGGACTCGCGGCCTATCAGCTTGTTGGTGGGGTAATGGCCTACCAAGGCGACGACGGGTAGCCGGCCTGAGAGGGTGACCGGCCACACTGGGACTGAGACACGGCCCAGACTCCTACGGGAGGCAGCAGTGGGGAATATTGCACAATGGGCGCAAGCCTGATGCAGCGACGCCGCGTGAGGGATGAAGGCCTTCGGGTTGTAAACCTCTTTCAGTAGGGAAGAAGCCGGCCTTTGGGTTGGTGACGGTACCTGCAGAAGAAGCGCCGGCTAACTACGTGCCAGCAGCCGCGGTAATACGTAGGGCGCAAGCGTTATCCGGAATTATTGGGCGTAAAGAGCTCGTAGGCGGTTTGTCGCGTCTGCCGTGAAAGTCCGGGGCTTAACCCCGGATCTGCGGTGGGTACGGGCAGACTAGAGTGCAGTAGGGGAGACTGGAATTCCTGGTGTAGCGGTGAAATGCGCAGATATCAGGAGGAACACCGATGGCGAAGGCAGGTCTCTGGGCTGTAACTGACGCTGAGGAGCGAAAGCATGGGGAGCGAACAGGATTAGATACCCTGGTAGTCCATGCCGTAAACGTTGGGCACTAGGTGTGGGGGACATTCCACGTTTTCCGCGCCGTAGCTAACGCATTAAGTGCCCCGCCTGGGGAGTACGGCCGCAAGGCTAAAACTCAAAGGAATTGACGGGGGCCCGCACAAGCGGCGGAGCATGCGGATTAATTCGATGCAACGCGAAGAACCTTACCAAGGCTTGACATGAACCGGAATGATGCAGAGATGTGTCAGCCACTTGTGGCCGGTTTACAGGTGGTGCATGGTTGTCGTCAGCTCGTGTCGTGAGATGTTGGGTTAAGTCCCGCAACGAGCGCAACCCTCGTTCCATGTTGCCAGCGGGTTATGCCGGGGACTCATGGGAGACTGCCGGGGTCAACTCGGAGGAAGGTGGGGACGACGTCAAATCATCATGCCCCTTATGTCTTGGGCTTCACGCATGCTACAATGGCCGGTACAAAGGGTTGCGATACTGTGAGGTGGAGCTAATCCCAAAAAGCCGGTCTCAGTTCGGATTGAGGTCTGCAACTCGACCTCATGAAGTTGGAGTCGCTAGTAATCGCAGATCAGCAACGCTGCGGTGAATACGTTCCCGGGCCTTGTACACACCGCCCGTCAAGTCACGAAAGTTGGTAACACCCGAAGCCGGTGGCCTAACCCCTTGTGGGAGGGAGCCGTCGAAGGTGGGACCGGCGATTGGGACTAAGTCGTAACAAGGTAGCCGTACCGGAAGGTGCGGCTGGATCACCTCCTTTCTAAGGAGCGCCTCAGGTTCATGTGCTCATCCTGTGTGGTGGGTGTGTGGCTTGCAGGAGTTAGCCCACAGCGCGGGCGTTTGTTCCGCGGTGGGTGCTCATGGGTGGAATATCAACGGATAGGTCCCTGGTGGGTCCTGGTGGCATTCGAGTACGAGCCGGCGCCTCTGTCGTGTCTTCTCCTTCGTGGAGGGGGTGTGTGGGTGCGGTGGTTGTGGAAAGGGTGGTGTCGGGGGTTGTTGGGGGGTGTTTGGCACACTGTTGGGTCCTGAGATAACAGGGCTCTTGTTCTGCGTGTCCTTGTGGGGGTGCTTGTTCTGGGTGTCGGTGATTCGTCGCTGGTGTCCGGGGTGGGTGGTTCTGCGGGGGGTGTCGTGGGGTGGGGGTTTCGGTTGTTTCTGGTTGTTCCTGCGCATGCTGTGTCCGGTCCTTCGGGGTTGGGTGTGGGTGTGACGGGGTTGTTGGTTGAGAACTGCATAGTGGACGCGAGCATCTTAAAAAGAAGCAATTTCTAAGATAAATCTGGTTTCGGACAAATGTTCGGGCCTGGTTTTCTCGATATGTTTTTTGATCTTTGTGGTCAAGTTTTTAAGGGCACACGGTGGATGCCTTGGCATCAGGAGCCGAAGAAGGACGTGGGAATCTGCGATAAGCCTGGGGGAGTTGATAACCGAACTTTGATCCCAGGATGTCCGAATGGGGAAACCCCGCCCGGCGCGCGAGTGACCGGGTGACCCGTATCTGAACACATAGGGTACGTGGAGGGAACGTGGGGAAGTGAAACATCTCAGTACCCACAGGAAGAGAAAACAATAGTGATTCCGTTAGTAGTGGCGAGCGAACGCGGAACAGGCTAAACCAGTGGTGTGTGATAGCCGGCGGGCGTTGCATCACTGGGGTTGTGGGACTTTCCGTTCCAGTTCTGCCGGACTGGTGAAATGAGTGCGTGCGTATAGGTGAACGGGTTTGAAAGCCCGGCCGGAGAGGGTGTAAGTCCCGTAACCGTAATGCGTGACGCCGTTTGGAGAGGATCCCAAGTAGCACGGGGCCCGAGAAATCCCGTGCGAATCTGCCAGGACCACCTGGTAAGCCTAAATACTCCCTGATGACCGATAGCGGACCAGTACCGTGAGGGAAAGGTGAAAAGTACCCCGGGAGGGGAGTGAAACAGTACCTGAAACCGTGTGCCTACAAACCGTCGGAGCAGACTTGTATCTGTGACGGCGTGCCTTTTGAAGAATGAGCCTGCGAGTTAGTGTTACGTCGCGAGGTTAACCCGTGTGGGGAAGCCGTAGCGAAAGCGAGTCTGAATAGGGCGAGCAGAGTGGCGTGATCTAGACCCGAAGCGAAGTGATCTACCCATGGCCAGGTTGAAGCGACGGTAAGACGTCGTGGAGGACCGAACCCACTTCAGTTGAAAATGGAGGGGATGAGCTGTGGGTAGGGGTGAAAGGCCAATCAAACTTCGTGATAGCTGGTTCTCCCCGAAATGCATTTAGGTGCAGCGTTGCGTGTTTCTTACCGGAGGTAGAGCTACTGGATGGCTAATGGGCCCTACAAGGTTACTGACGTCAGCCAAACTCCGAATGCCGGTAAGTGAGAGCGCAGCAGTGAGACTGTGGGGGATAAGCTTCATAGTCGAGAGGGAAACAGCCCAGACCACCAACTAAGGCCCCTAAGCGTGTGCTAAGTGGGAAAGGATGTGGAGTTGCCCAGACAACCAGGAGGTTGGCTTAGAAGCAGCCACCCTTGAAAGAGTGCGTAATAGCTCACTGGTCAAGTGATTCCGCGCCGACAATGTAGCGGGGCTCAAGTACACCGCCGAAGTTGTGGCATTCACATATATCCCAAGCCGGAGACTTGTTCTCTTGGTTCAAGGGTGTGGATGGGTAGGGGAGCGTCGTGTGGGCAGTGAAGTCGCGGTGTAAACCAGCGGTGGAGCCTACACGAGTGAGAATGCAGGCATGAGTAGCGAAAGACGGGTGAGAAACCCGTCCGCCGAATGATCAAGGGTTCCAGGGTCAAGCTAATCTGCCCTGGGTAAGTCGGGACCTAAGGCGAGGCCGACAGGCGTAGTCGATGGACAACGGGTTGATATTCCCGTACCGGCGAAGAACCGCCAATACTGATCGAGGGATACTAACCGCCAGAAGCATGACCGCCCACCCTTGTGGTGACGTGGTTTTTTGTGGATCGCGGGACCTGATCTCGGGAGGTAAGCGTATTAACAGGTGTGACGCAGGAAGGTAGCCAAGCCGGGCGATGGTTGTCCCGGTCTAAGGATGTAGGGCAGGACGTAGGCAAATCCGCGTTCTTGTGTTCGATCACGAGCCTGAGATCTGATGGGACCCCCGTATGGGGGAATTTGGTGATCCTATGCTGCCGAGAAAAGCATCGGCGCGAGGTTCCAGCCGCCCGTACCCCAAACCGACACAGGTGATCAGGTAGAGAATACTAAGGCGATCGAGAGAATTATGGTTAAGGAACTCGGCAAAATGCCCCCGTAACTTCGGGAGAAGGGGGGCCCCAACTGTGATGGTGACTAGCTCACCGGAGCGGATCAGGGCCGCAGAGACCAGGGGGAAGCGACTGTTTACTAAAAACACAGGTCCGTGCGAAGTCGCAAGACGATGTATACGGACTGACTCCTGCCCGGTGCTGGAAGGTTAAGAGGACCGGTTAGTTTCACGCTTGCGTGGGACGAAGCTGGGAATTTAAGCCCCAGTAAACGGCGGTGGTAACTATAACCATCCTAAGGTAGCGAAATTCCTTGTCGGGTAAGTTCCGACCTGCACGAATGGAGTAACGACTTCCCCGCTGTCTCAACCATAAACTCGGCGAAATTGCAGTACGAGTAAAGATGCTCGTTACGCGCAGCAGGACGGAAAGACCCCGAGACCTTCACTATAGTTTGGTATTGGTGTTCGGTGTGGCTTGTGTAGGATAGGTGGGAGACTGTGAAGCGTGGACGCCAGTTCACGTGGAGTCATCGTTGAAATACCACTCTGGTCACTCTGGATATCTAACTTCGGCCCGTAATCCGGGTCAGGGACAGTGCCTGATGGGTAGTTTAACTGGGGCGGTTGCCTCCTAAAAAGTAACGGAGGCGCCCAAAGGTTCCCTCAGCCTGGTTGGCAATCAGGTGGCGAGTGTAAGTGCACAAGGGAGCTTGACTGTGAGAGAGACATCTCAAGCAGGGACGAAAGTCGGGACTAGTGATCCGGCGGCACATTGTGGAATGGCCGTCGCTCAACGGATAAAAGGTACCTCGGGGATAACAGGCTGATCTTGCCCAAGAGTCCATATCGACGGCATGGTTTGGCACCTCGATGTCGGCTCGTCGCATCCTGGGGCTGGAGTAGGTCCCAAGGGTTGGGCTGTTCGCCCATTAAAGCGGTACGCGAGCTGGGTTTAGAACGTCGTGAGACAGTTCGGTCCCTATCCGCTGCGCGCGCAGGAAATTTGAGAAGGGCTGTCCTTAGTACGAGAGGACCGGGACGGACGAACCTCTGGTGTGTCAGTTGTACTGCCAAGTGCACCGCTGATTAGCTACGTTCGGATGGGATAACCGCTGAAAGCATCTAAGCGGGAAGCCTGCTTCAAGATGAGATTTCCATACACCTAGAGTGTGAGAGGCCCCCAGCCAGACCACTGGGTTGATAGGCCGGATGTGGAAGCAGGGACTAACGACCTGTGAAGCTGACCGGTACTAATAAGCCGATAACTTACACCACACACCCACCCCCACCACGGGACGGGCGTGACACCAGGGACCCAGGCAACCGGGCCCCCGGAGCCACACCCACCACCCACGGTGACCAACGGGGAGAGTGAAGATCACATGCTACGCGTCCACTATGCGGTTCCCAACCAACAACAGGAACCACCCACCACCACCACCAGAACCCTCACCAGGGAACCAGTGGCAGGATAAAGGCGGGATAAATTGAAGATCGGGCTGAACAGAGCCCACACATCCAGCACGAACGATGTAACCACCAGACTTACCACCATCCGAACCCCCCACACACAACAGGGGGGCGCCCGGACGGAACGGTACACAGGGTTACGGCGGTCATAGCGTGGGGGAAACGCCCGGTCCCATTCCGAACCCGGAAGCTAAGACCCACAGCGCCGATGGTACTGCACCCGAGAGAGTGTGGGAGAGTAGGACACCGCCGGACAACACTCCAACGGGAAGGCCCCGCACCACCAGGTGCGGGGCCTTCCCCACTTAAA